>JAZQXK010000066.1:0-11782 GCA_045632785.1 Faecousia sp. | reverse complement strand
GCAATTTGATGATGTGCGCTTGAATACGGGCAGAGTCATAGTTTCGGGGGAAATTCTTGCGGATATCCGTCGTTCTGAAGCTGATTTTATCGATCTGTTTTCGGATTCCAGTATGGGCGGTCTGCCGGAACCAATGCAGCTATGTTGCTTGCCCGGTATGATGAAGAAGGAGAATGATACAGACCTCATGCATATAGAAATGATCGCGTAGCCGCAGTCTGAAGGGTACGTACCGGGACAATTTCTGTTTGCCTGGGCTTGGGGCAGGTTGCCTCAACAAGCGAAAAACCACCTGTTTTCCGAAAAGGAACACAGGTGGGTTTTCAAATCTGGGTAGCGGTTTGCATTGCTTGTTTTGGCTTCAGCCTACGGGGGTACTATCTTGCATCCGTCCTGTAAAAGCAAAGGAAACCGAGGTTATTTATGTGGCACTCTTTCTCTTACCCCACAGTTTCGCACACTGAACAGCAAGATGCCATCCCTCCAGCAAGTCCTCTCGCTGGATAGATTCCATCTGAGGCGAGAACACTCTGTCGATGATCCAATTGTTGTGGATATCATCCAGACTCTTCCAATAACCCACAGCAAGGCCCGCCAAATACGCCGCTCCCAGTGCAGTTGTTTCGATGCACTTTGGACGATGTACATCACAGGACAGGATATCACTCTGGAACTGCATTAGGAAATTGTTGGCGCAGGCGCCGCCGTCTACCTTTAGGGCAGTAATCGGAATGCCCGAATCCTGTTCCATTGACCTGCAGATGTCATAGGTCTGATAGGCCAGAGATTCCAAGGTGGCACGAACCAGATGGGCGCGGGCAAAACCCCGAGTGATACCAACGACACAGCCCCGAGCGTGCTGATCCCAGTAGGGAGCGCCCAGGCCTGTAAAGGCAGGCACTACATAGGCACCCATAGTATCCACAACGGAAGTTGCATACTGATAGCTTTCCTTTGCGGAGGTCAGCACATCGATTTGATCCCGAAGCCACTGAATCGCTGCGCCTGCGACAAAGATACTGCCTTCAAGTGCATACTTCACTTCCCCGGGAAGGCCTACGGCAATGGTGGTGACCAGTCCGTTTTTGCTCTCCACGGGAGTATTACCGGTATTCATCAGCAGGAAGCAGCCTGTTCCGTAAGTATTCTTCATCTGGCCCGGTTCAAAGCAGCACTGGCCAAACATGGCACACTGCTGGTCACCGGCAGCACCGGCAATGGGAATTTCACCGCCCAGCAATTCATATTCCGTATGGCCGTAAACACAGGTGGAAGGTTTCACCTCCGGAAGAATAGCCCTGGGGATATCCAGAAGCTGAAGCAGCTCCTCGTCCCAACATAGGTCATGGATGTTGTAGAGCATAGTGCGGCTGGCATTGGTATGATCGGTAACATGGACCTTGCCTCCGGTGAGGTTCCAGATCAGCCAGGTATCAATGGTGCCGAAAAGCAGCTCGCCCTGCTCGGCCCGCTGCCGGACTCCGGGAACATTATCCAGGATCCACTTGATCTTCGAACCGGAAAAATAGGCATCGGGCACCAGACCGGTTTTTGCGCGGATCATTTTTTCGTAACCCCGGGCCACCAGATCGTCAATGATACCAGATGTCCGGCGGCACTGCCAGACGATGGCATTGTACACAGGCTCACCTGTTTCCTTATCCCAGATCACGGTGGTTTCCCGTTGATTTGTGATGCCGATAGCGGCAATATCCTGCGCTTCCACTGCCAATTTTTCCATAGCATTTTTAGCGACTTCCAATGTGGTGCGCCATATTTCGTTGGCATTATGTTCTACCCAGCCGGGTTGAGGGAAAATCTGGTGGAATTCCCGCTGTGCGGTGGAGCAGATATTGCCCGCATGGTCAAAAAGAATGCAGCGGGAACTGGTTGTGCCCTGGTCAAGGGACATGATGTATTTCATTTAGACGTCTCCTTCCGATTATTGAAAATGGGGCTTTGTTTCCACGGCAGGGAATCAGATCCGGCGACACCGGTTCTGCAGGCAACGTCAGCAAAGGCCTTGAACAGGGCGCATTTGCCCGCCACAGCAGGCATACCGGCCTCGGGACCGATGTCACCCAGAACAGCGGTGCCGTCGGTGATAACGGTGCAGAGATTTTTTGCGCAGTCCATAATTCAGTTATCTCTTCCGTAATCGCATTTCAGCTTAGAACAGAAGTGTTTTGTCTTCACCAATACCCAGCATACCATCCAGGATATACTTCCTGCCGGATTCGTCGCGGACATATCCCTCCAGTTCGCCGAAGGCGACAAAGTATTCGATGTTGATCAAAGGTTTTGCATGGGTGACCATACGGAAAATGTCATACACGTGGAATGTGACATTTACCATGTCATGTTCATCCCGGATGAACCACCGGGCGCCGTCCCGGAATTCCAGTGTAGGCACATCCCGGATGAACTGCACCGGGGGCAGCAGGCTGGTTTCCTTTTCCAGCCAGATTAGATTTTCATTGTATCGCTCCTGGTCTACTGACTGGTTTCTGGTCAGGTTAAAAGCAAACCATTTCTTTTCGCCGTCGGACTCGTTGATACCCATGGTGGTGACCCAGTCGTAATGGGCTTTGCGGGGATAGTAGCCCTTATGGTCATCCACGATCGCGGTAGAAGCAGCTGTGGTGTAGAAGGTCTCTCCATTGACTTTCAGCCAACCGCTGCACTGAAAGAAATCCTTCTGGGAGTATAGAGGACGGTGACGCACAGCAGGATCGGCAAAGGGGATGGACACCACACAGGGTTTGGACAACCGGGTCAGGGAAAAGTCGTATTCAATCCGTCCCGGTTCGCCCTCGTGCCACCCCTGCAGGTAACACTTGCCGTCCTGAAAATCATTGGTGTAGTGGATGGAGAGGTTTTTTGCCGCAGCCCTGGTTTCAGAACCATTGATCAGATTCCCGGCAACGATTGCATCCTTGCTGGGCACCTTGGCTGCCCAGGAATATACCTTCTTCTTCCGCTTGTCATAGAAAATGTTTAGAATCTGACCGAAAACACCCATGTCACAGCACGCCGCCAGAAGCACGCCGTGTTCCAGGTGAACCTCAGCGGCTTCCCAAACCGTGAGCTTCAGTCGTTTCAGGAAATCCGGAGCGGACGTGGGGTTTTCAATTTCAAGGAGATCCATGGTCTCAAACTCTCTGTCAAAGGTACCAAAGACACATTTTCCGCCTTCTACCATATTACGGGGAGTGGGAATGCTGCGGCGCTCAGGGGCGATAAAGCTGCTGTAGTCGTGCATGGTTCTGCCTCCATGTCCAATTTGTTTTATTTTTTCCGCTGTGGGATAATTACGTTTCAAAAGGGAACTTATAATCCAGACCGCACTCGTTACGAAGTGCGATAAACTCCTTCTGGATGGCTTCGCCCACGGGGACACCCTGATCCTTCCGTTCCTGCCAGGACAGCCATTCCTTTTCGCCGGCGGTGTAAATGCGCTCGGCACCGGGAGCTTTGGCGGACTCCCGCAGACCGCGACAGATGCCGCCAGCAGTTTCCTTAAAGGTGTCAAGACCCATAAAGAACTCCGGATTGATCACAAAGAAGAAATGGCCCAGACGGTAGAAATCATTTTCACCCTTCTCATTCTTACCGGACAGGGCCTTCATATAGGGGCCGCCTGCCAGTGCTGCGGAGAGAATCTCCACGATGGTGGTGAAACCATAGCCCTTGAAGCCGCCGGTATCCTCGCCCAGACCGCCCAGAGGGGCCAGTGCGCAGTTGCCTGCCCGCATCTGCTTCAAAATCTCGGCGGATTCAGTCATAGTGCCACCGTCCTTGGTCACGGTCAGACCAGCGGGAGTGGGCTTGCCGGAGCGGGCATAGAACTCGATCTTGCCGTTCTGGATGGTGGAGGTGGCGCAGTCAAAGTTGAATGGGAATTCTTCGTCAGTGGGCATGGTAAAGGTCAGAGGATTTGTGCCCATCATCGGCTCTACACCAAAGGTGGGGGCGACGCTGGGGCGGGCATTGGTACCGGTGATACCGATCATGCCTGCCTTTTCCGCCATGGTAGACCAATAGCCGGCGATACCGTAATGGGTGGAATTAAAAATCGTGCCGCCAGCCATGCCATAGACCTTTGCTTTTTCGATGAGCATCTCCATCATCTTGTGGGAAGCGACCATGCCCATACCGTTATTGGCATCCATGACCACCGTTGTGGGAGTTTCCTTAACGATGTCCATCTTGGTAACGGGAAGCAGGGTGCCGTTCTTGATCCGGTCCAGATAAATGGGCTTGAACCGGTTGCAGCCGTGGCTTTCGATGCCCCGGCGGTCAGATTCCAGCAAAACATCAGCGCAGATCTTTGCGTCAGCCTCGGGCACACCATAGGCTTTGAACACATCAATCATAAAGGATTCGATCAGTTCCCATGCAACATAGGGTCTGGTTTCCATAGTAATACCTCCAAATGCATATTTGTATAGGGCGACCCCTATCGGTTGTACCGTTACATCTTCCATACTGCCTGACAAGAGGTAGATACGGCCATGGCGCCTGCCTGAAGCGCCTGAATCACATCCTGTTTGCTGCGGATCAGTCCCCCTGCGATGATGGGGATCACCGTTTTCGCGGTGATTTCCGCAATGACAGAGGGGATCACTCCGGGAAGAACCTCTATATAGTCCGGATGATAGGTATCCACGGTGGTGAGCAGGTTCTGCAAAGACATAGAATCTAACAGGAATACCCGTTGAATGGTCATAACCCCAAGGTGCTGGGCTCGGCGGATCTGGAGCGTACGGGTGGAGATAATCCCATCGGGACTGCAAAGCTTTATCAATGCATCTACAGCGATCTCTCGGTTGCTCAATCCTTCAATCAGATCGATATGCACGAAGCATACCTTGCCCCGGCTTCGAACCTGCTCCACCAGATCGCCGATATTCAAAATAGTGCCGTAGAGCAGAAATACCACCTGACAGTCCGCATTAAGTGCCTGCCGCAGCTCAGCATCGTCTTTCACAGCCGCAATAACAGGAGAATCCATCAGCACTTCCTTTGTCCGCGCCATTATCCTCACTCCCTTCTTTGTAAAAGCAAAAAAGAGCAGAATGCCAGAAATACATTCTACTCCAATACTCATTGTTATTATATCAAATCTGTCAGTTTTTGTCAAGAAGAACCAACAACTTTACAAAGAACTTTCAGGAAACTCACACTCATTTTAGGCATAATGAACAAACCCAAAATAAGATACCTCGGAAGACATCCGCCAATGAACAGCGTTCAGCAATGCACAATACCTGATGGTAATGAGGATTCTGTAACCGATTTGCATAATGCGTATTGAATTATGTGTGTTTTATTAATATAATAAGGTGGCACTACACGTTTGGTAAAGATACACAGATAATTCGGATAAAGCAAATGGAGTGGATTTTTATGAGAATACCCTATGCACTGGAAGTTTTTTGGTGTCGTACCTTTCAAAGCGTTCTGAAGATCGGCAACTATTTTATGGGGTACCGGATGCCTGAATGCCTGGAAGGTGCCGGCAAAATCAGGGAGCTGGGTGCTTTTCTGAAGGAGAAGGGCATCAACGATGTTCTGGTGGTTACAGGAAGCGGAATGGTTCGCCGGGGGCAGGTACAACCCATGCTGGATGGATTTGAACAGAGTGGCATCCGTTACACCCTGCAAACCTATTCTACCACCGATCCCACCACTGACGATGTGGAAGACGGTTACAAAGCCTATAGGGAAAATGGCTGCAAGTCCATCGTTGCCATCGGCGGCGGTTCCAGAATCGACTGTGCAAAGGGTATTGCCGCCAAAGCTGTGCACCCCAAGAAGCCTGTGGCTCAATTTCAGGGCTTGTTGAAAGTCCACCGGCCGATTCCACCCTTTGTGGCAATCCCCACTACAGCCGGCGCCGGTTCTGAAACCACAGTGGCTGCGGTCATCACCGATTCCAAGACCCATCGGAAGGCCGCCATCAACGATCCATTCCTGATTCCCAAGTACGCCGTCCTCGATCCGGAGCTGACTGTGGGGTTGTCGCCTTACACCACTGCAATCACCGGTATGGATGCTCTCGCTCACGCAGTAGAAGCCTACACCAATCACACCTACAACACTAAGCTGGAAAACAAACTGGCAAAAGAAGCCGTCAGGCTAATCCACGACAACATTCTGGACGCTTTTATGGACGGTGCCAATCTGGAGGCCCGGCAGAATATGCAGCGTGGTGCTTTCTATGCAGGCCGGGCATTTACCCGGGGCTGTGTTGGTTACGTCCATGCCATTGGCCACACACTTGGTGGCCTTTACGGTGTCGCCCATGGCCTTGCCATGTCGGTGCTTCTGCCCCATGTGATGAAGGAATATGGATGCTGCGTCCACAAACGTCTGGCGGAACTTGCAGATGTCTGCGGCATTAGCGGTGCCAATGAGGCAGAGAAAGCTAATGCTTTCCTCCGCTGGATCGAGGAAACCAATGTCAAAATGGGTCTGCCCAACAGGTTCGACGTGATTCGGGATGAGGACATCGAGCTGATGATTACCTGGGCCAAGAAGGAAGCTAACCCTTTGTATCCAGTTCCTGTTGTCTGGGGACAGGCAAATTTCAGACAAGTGATCGAGTCCATCCGGAAAACAGAGAACTTCCCTGAAATGATCATTTGACAGGACACATAACGATCGTTCTTACGGTTCTGTGTTATGGCAGCCAGCGGGTTATCCTCTTTTCGGCTGAACGAAAGAATCTCTTTGTATTCCGGGTCAGGGCTGACATCGCACTTTGCCGGCTCATTTTTGCCATACCACAATTTCTCCAATGCATTCACAGGAAACCTCCTTACGTTGATCTACCATGATTATGCAACTTAGAGGCAGATCGATCGAAGGTGCCACAAAGCAAACGCGCCCCGATTCGTGATGAACCGGGGCGATTTCATTGATTAGGGAAACCACCGGCTATGCCGGTGGAGGTACCCCGCAAAAAAGCTTTAGCTTCAAGCAGCGAGCGAAGTGAGCTGCTAACAAAGGTACTTACAAATTAGTACAACGAAGCAATAGAAGGGACAGTGCCCGTTTACGGGCAGCGAAGCAATCAATGCAATCGAAAGACTATTCAGTGTGTCTTTAGATGCCTGCCAGTAAAATGGCGACTCAGTCCGATCAGAGCCGTTTCGTCATTACATGATCACCTGTCTCTGAGAGGATTGATATAGCTCATGGTAGATCCCATTTTCGGCCATCAAGGTTTCGTGGGTTCCCTCCTCAGCAACTTTTCCCTCATTCAAAACATAAATATAGTCTGCATCCACTATGGTAGACAGTCGATGTGCAATGATGATCTGGGTAACGCCCCGCTCTCGGAGTGCATCAAAGATCTTCTGCTCCGTAATGGCATCCAATGCACTGGTGGCTTCGTCTAAAACCAAGAACGGCGTCTTTGCCAGCAGTGCCCGTGCCAGAATTAGCCGCTGCTTTTGCCCACCGGAAACGTTGACACCAATGTCTGAAATCAAAGTCTCAAACTTCATAGGCATGGACATGATATCCTCATAAATCTGCATAGCCTGGCAAGCCTCCACAACCTCCTCAGCAGTGCAGTTCTTTTGGAACAGAGTAAGATTCTCCCGGATACTTCTGTTGAACAAGGTCCCATCCTGGGGAACCATGCTGATATGGCCTCCCAGACTGGCAGGATCTACTTGATAGACTGGAGTTTCACCATACAGAACCTGCCCACAGGTCGGCATATAGAGCCGCACCAGCAGCTTCGCCAAGGTGGATTTGCCGGAACCCGATCCGCCCACAATGGCAATTTTCTTTCCCTGCGGACAGAGATTTGCCATTTAGAACAGCCAGATTCCGTTTCTTTTCATTGAATACGATTTCTCTCTCCGTCTCTCCAAACCCCATTTCGTCCGTACCCACTCCCACGAGGGCCTGTACCTTCACAACAGAGTTTTTGGGGTTGCTTCCTCCAAGGATCCCGCTAATATCCGCACCGGACAGTCCCCGTCCTTCCAACAATTCCATGGGCAAAAGGAGGGAAGCAAAAACGGAGTGGATCGTGGCATGCGTCCAGCCGTTCATCTTCTCCTGAACAATGCCACGGAAAACGCTTCGATTACAAAACAGAGTTTCTGTATCCATAACGACAGGATATTCTCCTGCGGCGATCAGATTATCGAAGTGCAGATCGTTGCCCCCTGTAATGTAGGAAATAAACAGCAGGCATAGCCAAAAAGATTATTCTTGCTTATTCGTAACGAATAGTATATAATAATTCAAAGAGGTGATCTCCATGGAACAGCGAACAGGAAAGATCATTGTGCAAGCTCCCGGAGGGACTGCATCAAAAACTGCCAGCACCTACAAAGTGGCCTTGCCCTCCAGATGGGTCAAGGAGATGGGCATAGGAGAAGGCACCCGGGAAATCGAGCTGCGCTTTGACGGCGCTTCCATCTCCATATGCAAGAAGCAAAGTATCGACCAGTTCATTGCAGCCTGTCGGAACAAGCAAGACCAACTGGTAATTCTCCGCTACTACCATGAGGAAACCCTTTGCTCCAAAATTGCAGCCAACTATACCGGGTGCACCCTGGCTGTAGAAAACTATACGCCCAACATCCTTCACACAGCCTTTGGCAACAACCCCAGCCCCACATGGGAAGATCTGCAGCTCTTTTTGGAAGAACGGTGCATTCCCAGAACCCGTGCCGGTCTGCGTGAGTACCTGGAAGCCATCGGTGTAGAAGAATATGACCCTCTGGAGATTATCAAAAAAACGGCAGGGCGCATGGCCGAGGATGCCCAGTGGCTTCGGGTGGAGGTGGCGGAATGACCGTAAAACTGGTATCCAACGCAAAAATCGCCGCATCCTCTTCCAAGGGCAATCAGGAAAAATGGCTGGATGGGGGTAAATGGTATAAGCTGGATCAGTTCGGCTACGAAGCCCTGGCCGAATCCTTCGCCTCCATGCTTCTGACTCACAGCAACATAGAAAAAGACACCCCATTTACCTTCACCCGGTATGAAATGGAGCGCCTTCATGTTCACGGACGGGAGCGAACCGGCTGTAGCAGCAGTAACTTCCTGAAAGAAGGAGAATCCATTGTAACCATCAGCCATCTGTTTAAGCAGCACCTGGGCAGCTCTCTGGCAGAGGCCCTTGGGAAAATGAGCAGCGATAAGAAGCGAATGGCCTATTTAGCGGAAGCAACAGCGAACTTGACCGGCCTTCAGGACTTCCCCCAATACCTGACCTTGCTTTTTGAGATCGATGCCCTGGTTCTAAACGATGACCGGCACTTAAACAACATTGCTGTTCTTGCAAAAGGTGACCAATTCGCCTACTGCCCTATTTTTGACCAAGGGGCAGGCTTCCTCTCCAATGTGATGTATGCCCCCATGCACATTGCGCCTGATAATTTGATCTCCCAAGTGAAGGCACAGCCCTTTCACACCACCTTCAACCGGCAGATCCGAACCATGCAGGCACTGTATGGAAGGCAGTTGGCCCTCCCCCGCTTCACGGGGAAAGAGCTTTATGAAATGCTGGAACCGCTGCTGGCCTACTATGCAGAGCGTGACCGGGCGCTCATAGCGGAGCGTGTGTGCGAAACGGTCTTGACCAGGCAAAAGCAGGGTTGATTTCTTTAGATGCACACTAAAAAAGTAATTGTATCACGATTTTATCGTTTGGAAGCCCCATTCACCCTCCCACGAAGAACTACATCCTGCTCACTTTCGTGGGCAGGAATTTCTTTTTTCATGCATTTGCCATATTTACTTTCCTTCTATACAAAAAAGGAAAAGTTGCAACATTGCTTTCTTTGGTGTACAATAAGGCCAAGGAGGCGATGGTTATGAAAGAAATCTTAAGCAAAGTCAATTCGCCCTTGTTCAATGGTGTCAGTCCCAAAGATCGAAAAACCATGCTTAGCTGCATTGGCTACCATGTGGGCACTTACCGCAAGGGGGAGATCGTTGCCTTTGAAGGAGAAAATATGAAGCATATCGGCATTGTCCTTTCTGGCAGTGTGGATATGGTGAAGGAAGACCTCTGGGGCAATAAAACCATGCTGGTGCGGATGCGCAAGGACGAACTGTTCGGTGAAACCTTCGCATGTGGCAGCGATAACCTGTCCGTGGTGACCTTCCTGGTTTCTGAGGATGCGCAGATCCTCTTTATGCCCTTTGACCGGGTGATGCACAGCTGCACCATGGCCTGCATCTTCCATCACCGGCTGATTGAAAACATGGTGTCTATCATCGCCAATAAGAACCGGGATCTCATGCGGAAGGTAGAAGTGGTGTCCAAGCGCACCATCCGGGAAAAGCTGCTGGCCTATCTGTCAATTCAGGCGCAGATTCAGAAGTCCCGCTATTTTGAGATTCCCCTGGGTCGGGTGGAACTGGCGGAATATCTCTGCGTAGACCGCAGTGCCCTGACCCGTGAATTGGCAAAGATGAAAGAGGAAGGAATCCTGGACTACGACAAAAACTGCTTCCGTCTGTTATAAGCGCGTAATAAAAGAAACAGTGCTGTTTGATGTGATAATTGCAACATCAGACAGCACTGCTTTTTGTTATGATATAGCCACAAGGAGGGATCGATATGCTGGACGGATGCCAGGGAAAGCCCAGAACCCCAACCATTATTGAAAAAATTTGCCCCCAGTGTGGAGAGTTAATTGAGATGTTTTCCATCGATACCCAGGTTAGCTGCGAGAAGTGCGGCTTCATCGCCTACAATGACACCTTGAGCTGTGTCCAGTGGTGCCAGTATGCAAGAAAATGTGTAGGCGACGAAATGTACGAGCATATGATAGAAATCGCTGCCATGCAAAAAGAACAAGCTGCCCTCAAGCGGCAAGGAAGGGAGAAAACCGCATGATCCGAAGAATTATTACCATTGATGAGAAAAAATGCAACGGCTGTGGCCTATGTGCCGATACCTGCCACGAGGGTGCCATTGGCATGGTAGACGGCAAGGCGAAGCTCCTGCGGGAGGACTACTGTGACGGTCTGGGGGATTGTCTGCCCGCCTGTCCCATGAACGCCATCTCCTTTGAGGAGCGGGAAGCACCAGCCTACAACGAAGCCGCCGTGCTGGCGGCAAAGAAAGCAAAGGAAGAGAAGCTCCCCCGCGGCTGTCCCGGCTCTGCCTGCCAGACAATCCAGCACTCTGCTCCCGCCGGGGATGTGTATGTCCCCAATGAACTGACCAACTTCCCGGTGCAGATCAAGCTACTACCGCCCAACGCTCCCTATTTTGATGGTGCTGACCTGCTGATCGCTGCGGATTGCACTGCTTATTCCTATGGTAATTTCCACCACGATTTCATGCAGGATAAGGTGACCATGATCGGCTGCCCCAAGCTGGACATGGTAGACTACTCTGAAAAGTTGACGCAGATTTTTAAGCACAACGATATCCGGTCCATCACCGTTACCCGGATGACCGTACCTTGCTGCGGTGGTCTCAGCTATGCGGTCAAAACTGCTATTGAAAACAGCGGTAAGAATATCCCGCTGCACATCGTAACTATCAGTCCCGATGGACGAATCATCATGTAAAGGAGAAAGAACTATGTTTTGTTTTCAATGTGAGCAGACCGCTGGCTGCAAGGCCTGTGCGGGTAATGTGGGTGTCTGTGGTAAAAAGGCTGATACAGCGGAACTTCAAGACAAGCTGACTGGTGCGCTGATCGGTTTGGCCCGTGCTACTGAGGGCAACGAGCATGTTATCAGTGATTCTACTGCCGCTGTCATCGTGGAAGGATTGTTTGCTACCCTG
>JAZQXK010000065.1:0-169582 GCA_045632785.1 Faecousia sp. | reverse complement strand
TTTGTGGGCAACTCCTGAGGTGATGCACTTTGTTGGCTTCCCTAAGGGACTCCACGAAACCCTGGAGTCCTTGGAGCAGAATTGGCTTCCTTGGGTACAGAATCCCCCTGCCCGGCAGCATTTCAGTATCTACGCAGATGGCATTGGGTACTGCGGGGAAAGCTTTTATGAGGTGGATGAAACCGGCCTTGCCTGTATGGATATTAAGCTGCTTCCTGTAGCCAGAGGAAAGGGAATCGCCTTTGCCGGTTTGGCTTACGCGCTGGATCAGGCTTTTGCAGTAGGAAAGGCTAAAAGTGCCTATGTTGATCCGAACCCTGAAAACATAAAGGCTCTTCGGCTCTACAAAAGACTTGGTTTTCGTGTAACTGAGCGTGCTCCCCATCTGGAAGACCCTGATTGCCCCTATATCTACCTGGAAATTACCCGGGAAGATTGGGAAAAGTGTTCATCTACTGCAATTTTTTGAGCAGAAATGCTTGACATTATCGCCCCAATCTGCTAGGATAAGCCAATAAACACTGTGAAGGGATGAAGTACGCGTCTGCGTTTCCGTCAGAGAGCTGCCGGTCGGTGCGAGGCAGCAGGTAGCGGCGCCGAAATACCTCCCGGAGTGGCCTTCCTGAACATTACAGTAGGGGAGGACGGGTTAGCCCGATATAGCTTTTAAGAGGGTCATAGATTTTCTGTGACCGAATCTGAGGTGGTACCGCGTTTTTTGACGCCCTCTGTCTATGGCAGGGGGCGTTTTATTTTGGAAGGAGGGATGTTGGTGGACAGTGTAACAATCAAATATTTAGGCCATGCCTGTTTTACGCTGGAAGCCGGTGGTTATCGTACCGTAATTGACCCTTATTGTCACGGCATGGTACCGGGACTGCCTGATTTAAGGGTGGAAGCGGAAGCGGTCTATTGCAGCCATGAGCATGACGACCATAATTATGTACAAGCCGTTTCTTTGCAAGCTACTACGGTGCCTGCGCCTTATGTGGTGGAAACCCTGACCGTTCCCCACGATGACGCACAGGGAAGCAAGCGGGGAATGAATAAGATTCATGTTTTCGTTTTTGGTGGGCTTCGTATTGCCCACATGGGGGATATTGGTAGACCACTCACCCCGGAGGAGCAGGATAAACTGCAAAATTTGGATGCCTTGTTGCTTCCTGTGGGTGGCTTCTATACCATTGATGCGGGTCAGGCCTGTGAAATGGTTCAGCAGCTAAAGCCCAGAGTTACTATTCCCATGCACTATCGGACAGATTGCACAGGCTTCGCTCAAATTGCCCATTTGCAGGACTTTACAGAGCGCTTTGATTCAGTGGTGTATGGAGAAAATAGCCTGACCATAACCAAAGAAACGAAAGAACAAATTCATGTTTTGAAATACAAAGGATAAAGGAGAACGAACGATGAAACTTTATGATGAACTGGTTGCCCGTGGCCTCATTGCCCAGGTAACGAACGAAGAAGAAATCCGGGAAATGATCGACAACGGCAAGGCCACCTTCTACATCGGCTTTGACCCCACTGCCGACTCCCTCCATGTAGGTCACTTCATGGCTCTGTGCCTGATGAAGCGGCTGCAGATGGCTGGTAATAAGCCTATCGCCCTGATCGGCGGCGGTACTGCCATGATCGGTGACCCCTCCGGCAGAACCGATATGCGCTCCATGATGACCAAGGAGATCATCGACCATAACTGCGCCTGCTTCAAAAAGCAGATGGAGAGATTTATTGGGTTCGGCGAGGGTAAAGCACAGATGGTCAACAATGGCGATTGGCTGCTGAACCTGAACTATGTTGACTTCATCCGTGAGATCGGCGCTTGCTTCTCTGTTAATAATATGCTTCGCGCAGAGTGCTTTAAGCAGAGAATGGAGAAGGGCCTGTCCTTCCTGGAATTCAACTATATGCCCATGCAGTCCTACGACTTTTACTACCTGTTCCAGCACTACGGCTGCAATATGCAGTTTGGCGGCAACGACCAGTGGAGCAATATGCTGGGCGGTACCGAGCTGATTCGTCGCAAGCTGGGTAAGGATGCACATGCCATGACCATCACTCTGCTTCTTAACTCTGAGGGCAAGAAGATGGGCAAAACTGCCAAGGGTGCCGTTTGGCTCGATCCCAACAAGACCAGTCCCTACGACTTCTATCAGTACTGGAGAAATGTGGAAGATGCAGACGTTATGAAGTGCCTGCGGATGCTTACCTTCCTGCCTCTGGAGCAGATCGAAGCCATGGCTGACTGGAAGGATGCCAAGATCAACGAAGCCAAAGAAATCCTGGCCTACGAGCTGACCAAGCTGGTTCACGGTGAAGAAGAGGCCGCTAAGGCACAGGCTGCCGCTAAGGCTCTCTTTGCCGGTGGGGCTGAGGCTGATATGCCTACCACTGAAATCTCCGCTGACCAGCTGGTTGAGGGCAAGATGGGCATTCTGAACCTGATGGTTGCCTGTAAGTTGGCTGCTTCCAATGGCGAAGCTCGCCGCTTGATACAGCAGGGCGGCGTATTTGTCAATGATGAAAAGGTTCCTGCCATTGATTACACCGTAACCGAGGATCAGCTTAAAGAGGGCGTAAAGCTCCGCAAGGGCAAGAAGGTCTTCCACAAGGCAATCCTGGCTTAACATCTATAGGACTTTGGGCGGCAATTTTGCCGCCCATTTTTCCGTTATTGAAACAACTTTATCATTTTGTCCTTGTTCTCCGGTGATAGGTCTGTCAAAGGAAGACGGCATCCGCCGCAGTCAAAGCCCATATGCTTCATTGCTGCTTTTACAGGAATGGGGTTGACCTCGCAAAACAGCAGATCCACAATGGGCTGAAGCTGGCATTGCAGCGCTGAGGCAGTGTCAAAATCACCATCAAGGGCAGCTTGCGCCATGGTCAGAGTTTCTCTTGGAAGCAAATTGGAAAGAACAGAAATGACACCTTGCCCGCCCAAGGACAGAACCGGGGTAATTTGATCATCATTGCCGCTCCAAATGGTAAATTCGTCCCCGCAGGCACGACGGATTTTGGTGATCTTCGTAATATCTGCAGAAGCTTCCTTAACACCGCAAATACTTGGATGTTGCCGCAGCTCCTGATATACAGATACCGGAATATCCACGCCGGTTCGGGAGGGTACATTATAAACAATCACAGGAATATTGACTGCATCTGCGATAGCATAATAATGAGAAATAAGTCCTGATGCGGTGGCTCTATTGTAATATGGACTGACCACAAGAAGGGCATCCACTCCAACTTTTTCTGCCTTTTTGCTGAGTGCGACGGCATGGGCGGTGTTATTAGAACCTGTTCCTGCAATAATCTTACAGGTTGAGCCTACATAGTCTTTACCACGCCGGAACATTTCCAGTTTTTCTTCGTCACTAAGGGTAGGGGATTCCCCAGTAGTTCCTGCCAGTACAACTGCCCGCACACCTGCGTCGATCTGCCGCTTTAGAAGTTGCTCCATCATGGGGTAATTCACAGCACCATCTAAAAAGGGTGTAACAAGGGCTGTACAAACGCCTGTGAATAATGATTTTTTCATGACATCACTCCTCCCATTTAATCTATGCAGGAAAAACCTGTTTTGTCTGTTGCAAATAAGGGCGAAATCGTCTATAATGTGAAGGTTAATGGAATAGGAGGGGTGTATTTGAAAACCCACGATTTTTGGTATGATCTTCCAGAGGAACTGATTGCCCAGACGCCACTTGAAAAGCGAGATTCCTCCCGACTTATGGTGATGAACCGGGCATCAGGAGAACTCTCTCATAAACGTTTTTTTGAAATTATTGACTATTTACAGCCCGGGGACTGTTTGGTGCTGAATGACTCCCGTGTTCTTCCTGCAAGACTTATTGGCCATCGGCCTACAGGTGGCGCTGTAGAAGTCCTGCTTCTGCGTGACTTGGGAAATAAACAGTGGGAATGCCTTTGCAAGCCTGGCAAGAAGATGCAGGTCGGGCACCAGGTGGTGTTCGGTAATGGGGAACTTTCCGGCACTGTGGTAGAAGTCAAGGAGGACGGCAACCGCATTGTGGAGTTCTCCTTTGAGGGTATCTTTTTAGAGGTTTTGGAGCGGCTGGGTAAAATGCCCTTGCCTCCTTATATCAAAACAGAGCTTCAGGATCAGGAGCGGTATCAAACTGTATACTCCCGCCATGTGGGCTCTGCTGCAGCGCCGACTGCGGGACTACATTTCACCCGGGAACTTTTGGATGCTGTGCGGCAAAAAGGAATAAACACTGCCTTTGTGACCCTTCATGTGGGTCTGGGTACCTTCCGCCCGGTTAAGGCAGAAGAGATCACAAAGCATCATATGCACGCCGAGCTGTGCATGATTAACGAGGACACTGCAAAGCTTCTCAATGAAACGAAGCGCAGAGGAGGTCGTGTGATCTGTGTTGGCACTACCTCCTGCCGCACCTTGGAGAGCCTTGTCAACGATGACGGAACCTTTGAGGCCAAGTCAAAGTGGACGGAGATCTTCATTTATCCTGGTTACACCTTTAAGGCTATGGATGGTCTGATTACCAACTTTCATCTGCCGGAAAGTACCCTGGTCATGCTGGTTTCTGCCTTCTCCAGCAGAGAAAATGTGCTACATGCTTACGAAGAAGCAGTCAGAAAACAATACCGTTTCTTCTCGTTTGGAGACGCTATGGCTATTTTATGAGGTTATTTATGAATGCACCTGTTGATGTAAGCAACATCCGAATTGCAACAGAGCACCTGATCCTGCGAACCTTCCGGGAACAAGATCTGGATGATCTGTATGATTATTCCAAAGTATCCGGTGTGGGGGAGATGGCTGGTTGGCGGCACCACGAATCTATAGAGGAATCCCAAAAGATTCTGAAATGGTTCATAGAAGGGAAGAGAACCTTCGCCCTGGAGCTGAAAGAAAATTCAAAAGTGATCGGTTCTTTGGGCCTTGACCCCAGGGATGTGGATGAAGGTCTGCCTGCCCACTTGCTTGGCAGAGAGGTGGGCTATGTTCTGAGTAAAGATTATTGGGGCAGAGGACTGATGCCGGAAGCGGTTTTTGCTGTGATGGAGTATTGTTTCCGTGTCCTTAACTATGATTATCTGCTCTGCGGACACTTTGACCATAATATCCGGTCACGCCGAGTAGTGGAAAAATCCGGCTTTATATTCCTGAAAGAAACTGTTTCCGATACAGCCAGAGGCGTTACAGAGAATGGAAGGCTGTATGTAAAGTTTAACCCCTATAAGGAGATACAATATGTTTGAACTCAAGAAAACAGAGGGGAAAGCTCGCCGTGGTGAATTTACCTGCGCACACGGCACTGTGCAAACCCCTGTATTTATGAATGTTGGTACTCAGGCTGCTATTAAAGGTGGCCTCAGTGCCAAGGATTTGAAGGACATTGGTTGCCAGGTGGAGCTGTCCAACACCTACCACCTGCATCTTCGCCCTACGGATAAGGTTGTTAGAAATTTGGGCGGTCTTCACAAGTTTATGACTTGGGATGGGCCTATTTTGACCGATTCCGGCGGATTTCAGGTCTTCTCCTTGTCCTCTCTGCGTAAGATAAAGGAGGAAGGTGTGTACTTTTCTTCCCATATTGACGGACATAAGATTTTTATGGGTCCTGAGGAAAGTATGCAGATCCAGTCCAATCTGGGCAGCGACATTTGCATGGCCTTTGATGAGTGTATTGAGAATCCTTCTCCCCGGGACTATGTGCTAAAGAGTGTGGACAGAACCTATCGCTGGCTGGTTCGTTGCAAGGCAGAAAATGCCAGGCTGAACAGCCTTCCTGACACAGTGAACCCCCAGCAAATGCTCTGGGGCATCAATCAGGGCGGAACCTATGCCGATATCCGTGTTGACCACATGAAGCGCATTGCTGACCTTGATTTGCCCGGTTATGCCATTGGTGGCCTGGCCGTAGGTGAAACTGCACAGGAAATGTATGACATCATTGAGGCCGTGGAACCTCATATGCCCAGAGAGAAGACCCGCTATCTCATGGGTGTCGGCACTCCTACCAACATCATTGAGGCGGTTGCCCGTGGTGTTGACTTCTTTGACTGTGTTATGCCTGCCAGAAACGCTCGTCATGCACGGCTCTTTACCTGGCAGGGAGCCATCAATCTCAAAAATGCCAAGTATCAGTTGGACGAGCAGCCTATCGACCCGGAGTGTGACTGTCCTGTTTGCAGACGCTATTCCAGAGCCTATTTAAGACACCTGTTTGTGGCTGACGAAATGCTTGCCATGCGCCTTGCGGTCATGCATAATCTGTATTTCTATAATAAGCTCATGGAGCGGATCCGAGAAGCTCTGGAAGAAGGCCGATTCCAGCAGTTCCGGGCAGAATATTCCAGCATTTTAGACCGCAGAATCTAAAATAATCCTTGCATTACAGGCGTAACTTCGCTATAATATATGGGAATTTATACCACGGAGGAATAATTATGAACTTTATGCACATTTTCTTGGAACAGACTACCGGCTCTGCCGAGGGCGGTGGCCTTATGGGCGGCATGGGTGGCATGCTGCTGATGATGGTCGCTCTTCTGGGTGTTATGTATCTCTTCACCATTCGCCCGGAGAATAAGCGCAAGAAGGAAGCAGAGAATATGCGCAACTCCATCAAGGTCGGCGACAAGGTTACCACCATTGGCGGTATGGTTGGCTCTATCTGCCACATTAAGGAAGACAGAGTTGTGATCGAGACCAGTGCTGACCGTGTCCGTGTGGAGTTTTTGAAGTCTGCCATCCAGAGCAACGACACTGCCAACGAGCGTGCCAGAGCTGAGGCTGAAAAGCTGGCTGCTGCCAGAAAGCGTGAGCGTGAAGAGCGTAAGGCTGCCAAAGGCAAGCGTTAACCGAAAAGTACGAGGGACATGCCTGATCGGCGTGTCCCTCGTTTATTTTTCTCTATTATTTCTTGGGTTCGTCCCAGTGAAGAACCTCCTGTGCCAGATACACAGGTCTATTTTTGGACTGCTCAAAGGTTTTGCCCAGATATTCACCAATCAGCCCCAAGCAGAATAGCTGCATTCCGCCCAAAAATAGGATCAACACGATGATAGTTGCATAGCCGGGAATGTCGATGCCCCAGAACAGCTTCTGCACAATAACAACAAGAAGATAGATCATAGATGCCAGAGCGGAAAATATGCCGGTATAAGTTGCAATACGCAGTGGGGCCGTAGAGAAGCCGATAATGCCATCAATGGCATAACGGAACAGCTTGCGGAAAGACCATTTGGTAGTGCCTGCGGCTCTCTCACAGGGCACGTAGGGGATGAACTTTGTCTGGTAGCCCACCCATGCGAAAATTCCCTTGGAGAATCGGTGATACTCCGGAAGAGACAGGATACTTTCTGCCACTTTTCGACGGAAGGTTCTGAAATCACTGGCATCGGGATGGAGCTTTACATTGGAAAGATAGTTGATGAGCTTATAGAAGCCCCCCTTGAAGAAAGAGAGGATTTTTCCCTCACGGCGTCTGTCCTGATAGGCAGCCACAATATCATATTCCGTCTGTTCGTCCAGAATCTGCACCATTTCCCGAACCAACTCCGGCCGCTGCTGAAGATCTGCATCAATGAGGCTGATATATTCCCCCTTGGCGTGCTCAAGACCTGCGTATAAGCCGGATTCCTTACCGAAGTTCCGGGAAAAGCTTACGACGGTTACAGGGCATTTCTGCTCTCTATACAGTCTGCGCAGCTCCAAAAGGGTATGGTCACGGCTTCCGTCATCAATATAGACGATCTCATAATCATAACCGCATCCATCAAAGGCGGTAATAACCGCATCATGAAAGGCAGCAACATTTTCTTCTTCATTAAAGCATGGGACAACCAGTGAAAGCTTCATAAGGACACCTCCGGCATAATCTATCCATTCTTTTGTAATATTATAGTCAGATGGTCTTCGTTCGTCAAGGAAAAGGAGTGTTTTTTCTATTTTTTCATTGACACCATAGAGGATTTTCTGTATAATGTCACAGAAAGGCAGAGATCAGGAGTTTTTGACCGGTGCTTTTTTCAGAGAGAATGCGGTTGGTGCAAGCATTTGAAAGCTGGTCAAATTGTCGCCTGGGAGCAGTCGTGCTGAACTTTAGTAAGCCGGACGGGTAACTTCCGTTAAAGAGTTTTTAAGTGCCCGAATTTCGGGAATTCAGGTGGTACCGCGGAACGATTGTTGCGCCCTGATGTTTCAGGAGCGCAATTTTTATTTTCGTCCTGTAATCGAACAAAAAAAGGAGATTGCAAAATGGAAAAAGAACTACCCAAAATTTATGAGCCTCAGGAAGTAGAAAGCCGTATTTACAAGATGTGGGAAGACGGCCACTATTTCCGTGCCCAAAAGACAGAAGGAAGAAAGCCCTTCACCATCGTTATGCCGCCCCCCAATGTTACAGGCCAGCTTCACATGGGTCACGCTATGGATGCTACCTTGCAGGATATTCTCATTCGTTTTAAGAGAATGCAGGGCTACGATGCTTTGTGGCTGCCCGGCGTTGACCATGCAGGCATTGCTACACAGATCAAGGTAGAAGAAGAACTGCGGAAGGAAGGAAAGACCCGCTATGATCTGGGTCGTGAGCTGTTCTTAGAGCGAGTATGGGAATGGAAGCGGCAGTACGGCGACCGTATCGTCAAGCAGCAGAAGAAACTGGGTGCATCCTGCGATTGGGAAAGAGCCCGCTTTACTATGGACGAGACCTGTTCCAAGGCTGTCCGTGAAGTATTTGTTTCTCTCTACGAAAAGGGCCTGATCTATAAGGGCAGCCGCATTATCAACTGGTGCCCCAACTGTGTCACCGCTCTGTCCGACGCAGAAGTAGAGTATGTGGACAAGCCCGGTTACCTGTGGCACATCCGCTATCCTCTGGCAGACGGTAGCGGGGAAGTGGTCATTGCTACTACCCGCCCGGAGACAATGCTGGGCGATACCGGTGTTTGCGTCAACCCCAATGATGAGCGGTATACCCACATTATTGGTAAGACCGTGATTCTGCCTCTGGTCAATAAGGAAATCCCTGTGGTTGCCGATGACTATGCTGAAATGGAATTCGGTACCGGTTGCGTCAAGATGACTCCCGCCCATGACCCCAACGACTTTGAGGTTGGTCTTCGGCACAATCTGGAAGTTATCCGTGTTCTGGATGATAACGGCAAGGTCAATGAGTTTGGCGGCAAGTACGAAGGAATGGACCGTTACGAGGCTCGTAAGGCCATTGTTGCCGATCTGGAAGCTCAGGGCTATCTGGTTAAGATTGAGGATCATGCTCATAATGTTGGCACCTGCTACCGCTGCCACAACGATGTAGAGCCTATTATTTCTGCCCAGTGGTTTGTTAAGATGAAGCCTCTGGCTGAAGAAGCGCTGTGTGTTGTTCGGGAAGGGGAGACCAAGTTCGTTCCCGAGCGGTTCAGCAAGACCTATATGAACTGGATGGAATATGTCCGTGACTGGTGCATTTCCCGTCAGCTTTGGTGGGGGCATCAGATCCCCGCATGGATCTGTGCTGAGTGCGGCCACATCACCGTAAGCCGTGAGGATGCAACTGTCTGCGCCAAGTGCGGAAGCACTCACATTGAGCGTGACCCCGATGTGCTGGATACCTGGTTCTCTTCCGCTCTGTGGCCCTTTGAAACTCTGGGTTGGCCCGAAAAGACTGCCGATCTGGATTATTTCTACCCCACAGATGTCCTTGTTACCGGCTACGATATTATCTTCTTCTGGGTCTCCAGAATGATCTTCTCCGGCTGCGAGCATACTGGAAAGACTCCTTTCCACACAGTCTTGATCCACGGTCTTGTCCGTGACGATAAGGGCAGAAAGATGAGTAAGTCCCTGGGCAACGGCATTGATCCTCTGGAAATGATCGAAAAATATGGCTGTGACGCCCTGAGAATGAACATGGTCACCGGCAACTCTCCCGGAAACGATATGCGCTTCTATGTGGAGCGGTGCGAGGCCATGCGTAACTTTGCCAACAAACTGTGGAATGCCAGCCGCTATGTTCTGATGAACGTTACAGAAGACACAAAGAATCAGCTTCCCGAAGCAGAAAAGTTGGAAATTGCGGATAAGTGGGTTCTTTCCAAGCTGAATACCCTGGTCACTGAGGTTACAGACAACCTGAATCGTTATGAGCTGGGTATTGCTGTTCAGAAGATCTATGATTTCATCTGGGATACCTACTGCGACTGGTATATTGAGCTAACCAAGGCTCGTCTGTACAGCGACAATCAGGAGAGCAAGGAGACCGCTATCTCTGTTCTGGTCTATGTTCTGGATCAGATCCTGCGGCTTCTGCATCCCTTTATGCCCTTTATTACGGAGGAAATCTGGCAGACCATTCCCCATGACGGCGATGCACTGATCATTGCTCAGTGGCCCCAGAGCAGCGAAGCTATGAGCTTCCTGAAGGAAGAGGCTGCTATGGAGTCTGTTATGCAAGCCATTCGTGCAGTGCGTAACCGCAGAGCCGAGATGAATGTCCCCCCCTCCAAGAAGGCAACCCTTTATGTGGTTACCCAGAAGCAGGAGGCATTCAAAGAGGGCATTCCCTTTATCCTTCGTCTGGCCTTTGCTGATGAAGTCATTGTAGCTGCCACTGATCCCGAGGGCTACAGTGATATGGCCGGTGCTGTTACTGCAGATGCAAAGCTCTATATGCCTATGGCTCAGCTTGTAGACGTTGCCAAGGAGCTGGAGCGGGTCGAGAAGGAACTGGAAAAGGCGCAGAAGAACCTGTCCTCCATTGAAGGAAAGCTCTCCAACGAAAAGTTCACCTCTCGCGCACCAGAAGCTGTTGTAAATGCGGAAAGAGAGAAAGCTGAGAAGCTGCGCACTTTGATTGCTCAGTTGGTTGAGAGCAAGCAGCGCCTTGATTCTATGAAATAACCCAATAAGAAGGATTGCTGCGGCAATCCTTCTTTAGAATCTCTTTAAAGTAAATATATAAGGAGGTTGATTATATGAAGTCTTTTCTATCTGTATGTCTAGCGGTCGTCATGATGCTGACCCTGGCCGCTTGTTCTTTTAATATCATAGGACCCTCGCAAGGGATGAGTGAGCAAAAGTATCCGGCTCCGGCAACTGAAAGCAACCAACAGACAGAGGCAACTGCAGAGCCCGTCACTAATGAAGAAATCGAAACAGATGATTCCATTACAATGCTCTTTAATCCCATCCAGGAAGATGAAACAGCCGAGGATGGCACTGTAATCTACTCTTACCACTATCAAAATGTTGTTGTTTCCATGCCTGCAGCGCCGGATGTGCAGCAGACCATTCAAGACAGCATAGCTGATCTTACAAAGTACACCAAAGATCAATCCCGTGCTTCCGCTTCTTGGGCAAAAGAAATGTACACCGGAGAAGGGGAGTGGGCCGCTCATTATACCCACATCTACTATATTCCTAACCGGGTCGATGCAAAAGTAATCAGCATTGCCGCTCAAATGATGGAATTTAACGGAGGATCTCATCCTAACAGCACGATCATTCCCATGAATTTCAATGCAGAAACAGGCAGCGAGCTGAAAATTACGGAAATTATTGCAGGTGAGGAACAGCTCAGCACCTTGAAGGAAATGGTTTTCTCTTATCTGGAAGAAGAATTTGGAAAAGAAAAACTACTGGACGGATATGACGAGATTGTTGATGACCGATTTAATACAGCAACGGCAGACAGTGCAAATTGGTATCTTACAAATGAGGGGCTTGTTTACTATTTTGTTCCCTACGAGATTGCAGCATACCGCTATGGGACTGTGGAGGCTGTGTTGAATTACAGTTCGCTAGAGGGTATTCTAAAGGAAGAATATCTTCCGGAGGAAACATCTAAGGAAGCAAACTCCATTAAAGCCGCCCTTAGCAGTGAGCTTGAACTAACTTTTGATGCTGTCCATACGGTGACATTAGACCCGGAAGGGGAGCATATTACCCTTTACGGTCTGGAAAAGGCGGGTAGCGTAACCGTTACAGTTGGCTATTGGGGCGTTGACGACAATCTTTTCTATCCAACTGAAACACTTTTCTATACAGACAACCTCGCAGAAAAGGAATGTATTGAGCTTGTAACTTACATTCCCGATGCCATTCCCAATATCCGCATCCAGCTCGGTGAGAAAAATGGTCAGACTGTTTATCTTAGTCAGAGCGGTGAGGATGGCAGCATCCTGCTGCTGAAGGACGGAGAGTTTTAAGTAGATAATGCAAACTATATGGAGCTGGGTAAACACAACCCGGCTCCATCTTTATATGCTGGAGGGAGGGCATAACGAAAGACCAACTACACAAAACAGTTATTTTGTGGGCGGGTGAGCCCGAATGCGTTCGCTTGGTGACAGCCAAGCGGGTTTAATTGGAAACAAGCGAACGCAACAAAATAAAAATTTTGTTGCGTTTTGAATCTTATTATGTTATTATTAAGTATACAAGGATTCACTCAAGGAGGTTTTTCCTATGCGGCGCTATACTGACTGTCCAACTATCCTTCGGGATTTCCTGGCATATCACGAAACCATCAAAGGCCAATCCCCTGGAACCATTAAGGAATACTATTTGGATTTAAGAATGTTCCTCCGGTTTATTAAGCTCATGCGCTCCGATATGCCTATCGGTACTAACTTGGACGATATACCTATCCGTGATATTGATATAGAGTTTATCCGTCGAATCGACACATCAGATATATTTGAGTTTCTTTCCTACCTTGCCAGTGAGCGCACTGTAGCTCCGGACAATCCATCGGCTGATCATGGAATTGCATCCGCAGCCCGCGCCCGAAAGCTTTCAGCTATTAAATCTTTCTATAAATACCTGACTGTACGCACAAAGATGCTGGAAGAAAATCCAGTTGCAGAAATGGAATATCCCCGCCTCCGGAAGAGTTTGCCGAAATATTTAACACTGGAACAGTCTACGGCACTGCTGAAAGCAGTCGCAGGTCCGAATCAAAAACGAGATTATGCTATTCTGTTGCTATTTCTCAATTGTGGAATCAGAAGGAGTGAGCTTGTTGGGCTTAATTTGACTGATGTATACGAAGATAGGATTCGAGTTGTCGGCAAAGGTAATAAGGAGCGAATTGTATATTTTGGTACATCTTGCCGAAAAGCCCTGGATGACTATCTAATTGAACGCAATCAGAAAGAACTGTCTGATAACCGTGCTTTGTTTGGTTCACGGGACAATAACCGAATCAGTGTAACTGCAGTACATCGTTTAGTGAAGAAGCATCTTTTGGCAGCGGGTTTGGATTCTACGCAATTTTCAGCGCATAAGCTGCGGCATACTGCTGCAACTATGATGCTCTCTGGCGGTGTGGATGTAAAAACAGTGCAGGAGGTTTTAGGCCACGAACACTTAAACACCACAGAAATTTACACACATATTGAAAGCACTGAGTTGAAGATTGCCGCACTGGCAAACCCCATCGCTCGAATCGACTTAGAAGTAGATGCTTCTCCCATGCCGTATGTGGGCAAAAACGAAGAATAATTGGATTACCCCGGAATAGGCATTCTATTCCGGGGATATTACATATTAAAGATTCTCGTCCACTACAAATTGATAGAAAGCAGCTTCGGATGCCTTGTCCTGTTCACGGATGGTGCCTACAGGGGCGGTATAGACAATATACTCCTCTTCCCCATCCAATCTAAACAGTTCGTTGGAAATCTCGTGGGAGAAGGCAGCGATGGCGCAAGTACCAAGGCCCAGTGCAGTACAGGCTAAATATAGGTTTTGACCAATATGTCCTGCATCGATCAGGGCTGTTCTGTGGGCATAAATACCATATCGCCACTCCGCTCTATAGGGAACCATAGACCAGAAGAAGACAACATTTGCCTTCGTCCCCCAGGTTTGCCCACTCAGCGCCTGATCAACAGCATTCTCCAAGTCCTCCACCGGGCCCAGGAATTCCAGATGATGTTCCATAGGCAGATAATGATACACACCGGGCTTCAATCCATCCACATTCATTACTGCGAGATATGTTTCAAATTCGTGCCTTGCACCGCCGCAAGGTACTGTCCGCAGTGTTGCGTAAGCTTTTCCGCGGAGCTTTTTGATTCCCTGAGTAGTCCAAAGCAAGAAAGAAAGCTGATCCAGGCTCATGGATTCGCCAGCATAGACCCGATGACTTTTACGCTCATTAAAGCAAGCCAAAACATCTTTGCACATGGGAAGCTGGGAGAAGTCTTTTGTCAGGAGGATTCGCTCCGTCCCTTCCAGAGCAGCCTTAACCAAGGGCGGTTGGGGCAATTTTCTGTCCTGGTCGGATTCAAATACATTCATATAGGGATCACTGAACTGATAGCCCTTTGTAAATTCTCTGCCTTTCTGAATTAAGGTTTCCTGCGTAGTTTTGTCCAACATACCTTTCTCTCCTTTACAGCGCGATTTCAATAGCTTCCCGGATATTTCTCGCTCGGTAGACCTCTAAATCCTTTGGAATATCCAACTTTTCTGTTCCGTTTTTGGGAATAATGCACTTCCGGAAACCCAAGCGGCTGATTTCCGTCAGCCTTTGGCTCATGTTGGTTACAGAACGGATCTCTCCAGTTAACCCAACCTCTCCAATGGCTACCATGTCGTCCGGTACAGGCTTGTCCCGGTAGGAGGATGCCATGGCAAGCACCAAGGGTAGGTCGGCAGCAGGCTCGTCCAATCGCAGCCCGCCTATAACATTAACATAGACATCGAAGCCCCCCAGCTTCATGCCGCCTCGCCTCTCCCCTACAGCCACCAATAGATTGGCCCGATTGAAGTCGAAGCCATCCGCGGTGCGTCGGGGTACGTTGAGATAGGTTTTTGCAACCAGCGCCTGTATTTCAGCCAGAATGGGGCGGCTTCCTTCCATGACGCAAGCAACACAAGTGCCACAGACTCCACTGGGTCTGCCCTCTAAAAGCATTTGGGACGGGTTGGGAACCTCCATCAGTCCCCTGTCCCCCATTTCAAATACACCGATCTCATTGGTAGAGCCAAATCTGTTTTTAACAGCCCTGAGAAGTCGGTAAGAAGAATTTGTCTCACCTTCAAAGTATAGCACGCAGTCCACCATATGCTCTAAAACCTTGGGCCCGGCAATGGCGCCTTCCTTGTTAATATGACCTACCGCAAAAACGGTAATACCCCTGGATTTAGACAGCTGCATCATGGTCATGGTGCAGTCCTTTACCTGAGAAATACTGCCCGGTGCGGATTCGTTTTCCTCATTATATAGAGTCTGCACAGAGTCAGCAATAAGAATATCAGGTTCAATCTGATCAACAACTGCAACTACATCCGAAAGCCTTGTTTCCGAAAGTACAAAGAGATTGGGGGAATTGACCCCCAGACGCTGCGCCCGAAGCTTTAATTGGCCTTCACTTTCTTCTCCGGAAACATAGAGAACCTTCCGATCATTACAAAGGCAGGAGCATATTTGGAGCAATAAGGTGGATTTACCGATACCCGGTGCGCCTCCAACTAAGACCAATGAGCCCTCCACAGCACCGCCGCCCAAGACCCGATCCAATTCACTCATGCCGGTAAAGTAGCGAATCTCCTCGCCTACATCCACCTCATCCAGATTTTTGGCTTTGGCTGTGGTCATAGATGGAGAAGCTTGTCTTCTGCCGGGTACGACAGGTTTTTCCACAAATTCCTCCAAGGAATTCCATGCACCGCAGAAGGGACACTTACCCTGCCATTTGGGCGTTTCGTTCCCGCAAGCCTTACAAGAAAATACAGTTTTGGGTTTTGCCATGAAAAACCCTCCCAAAATAGTTTTCATTATTATATCATTTCTTTAATTCTCGGTCAAGGGTTCAAATGGGCACTTAGGGCAGAAGCGATCACGCAGACCTGTTTTCTTTGATACTCCGGTGTTTCCAAAAGTCTGGCTTCCCTCTCATTGGATAGAAAACCACACTCCACCAGAATCCCGGTGCACTGAATATGCTCCATGAAATAGATGCCGGTTGCTGCTTTTGGCCCTCTTTTACTTCCCGGATTTATGGATTGCACAAATAACTTTTGCAGCCGGTCTGCTAATTCTGGGCTTCCCTGGGTAGGTGCATAAAAGACTTGCGCACCGTCGTATCGCTCATCACTGAATGTGTTTTGATGGATGCTCACAACCAGAGCCCTGTCTTCTTTATTTGCTATCTGAACACGGTTCTTTAAGTCCGAAATTTTCCGAGCCCCAATCGTGTTTCCTGTTGTGGAAACAGAATCGTCTGTGGTTCTGATCATCAATGTTCGATATCCAAGAAGTTGCAGCAGATCGTTCAGTCTGCAGGAAGTCTCTAAATTGATCTGGCTCTCCAAGGTCCCTGTGCAGGAGGTTGCGCCACCATCCTCCCCACCATGGCCTGCATCAATGACAATTTTTGTAATATCCTGCTCCATTTGCGCCACAGAGAGGGTGTCTACTGTTTTACTGGCAAAAGCGGCAATGGCAAGAAAACACAGAATGATGAGTCCATACACCCAATAATATGCCTTAAAGAAAGATTCTAACCGGCCCATAACAAATCACCTCCATAACAGAATATTTATGAGTTGTCCCAATATGCCCTCAATCGCACACTCCATTGTCAGGAAACATAATATGAGCAGGAACGGCAAAGTTCTAATTCTTATATTAAGGAGGCGATTTCATTGTATGCCAATGCGAATCTCCGGGCGGAGGCGTCAGAAATGAAAAATACCCGTCCCGGTGAAGGGCGCCTGCCCTGCTCCGCCCCCCTGGCGAATCCCTATGTCCCCTTCCAGCAAAATAATCCACCGAAATACGAAGCACAAAAGGGGCTTGTAAGGGGGACGCTGTTCCCCGGACTGGATCTGCCCTTTATGTCCATGGTAAACAAACATGAGTTATCAGACACTCCTTTACACGAACTGCAGGCCCTGGGTTTTGCGATTCAGGAGCTTGCTCTTTATCTGGACACCCACCAAGATGATGAGGACGCTTTGTGCCTGTATAGAGCTTATCAGGAATTGTATTTGCAAGGGAAAAAGCGTTATGAGGAAACCTGCGGGCCATTGACCCATCACAGCATGACTGATCAGGATTCTTATCGCTGGATCTGCGGACCTTGGCCCTGGGAATACCGGGAACAAAGACGGTAAGGAGGGCAACAATATGTTTCAGTATGAAAAAAAGCTGCAATATCCTGTAAGGATCACCAATCCAAACCCTAAACTGGCATCTATCATTATTTCTCAATACGGTGGCCCGGATGGCGAATTGGGCGCATCTCTGCGGTATCTCTCCCAGCGGTTCTCCATGCCCTTTGATGAACTAAAGGGGTTATTAACGGATATTGGGGTAGAAGAACTGAGCCATTTAGAAATGGTCGGCTCGATTGTGCATCAGCTTACCAGGAAACTAAAAATCGATGAGATTGAACACAGCAATTTTGCACCCTATTTTGTGGATCACACAGCCGGTGTCTATCCCACTTTTGCATCCGGCACTCCCTGGACCGCTGCAACCATTGCGGTAAAAGGCGATCCCATGGCAGATCTAACAGAAGATCTTGCCGCTGAGCAAAAAGCGCGTGTCACCTATGATAACATCCTGCGCCTCAGTGATGATCCGGATGTAAACGATGTGATCAAATTCCTTCGGGAGCGGGAGATCGTCCATTTCCAAAGATTTGGAGAGGCCATTGAGCTCTTGCGACAAAAGTTAAATCAAAAGAATGTATACAGTATGAATCCTGCTTTGGATCTGTAAGAAAAAGGGGCTTCGGTATACTATGCCGAAGCCTCAATTTTGAGCATTTTTTGGTTTTGGAAACGGCATCGATACCGCTATAAAAAATGAAATGTAAGCACACTCCGGCAGATAGGAGGCTTCCTTCTGCCAGAAAGAGCTTTTGAGCAAGGTCAAATTTAGTCTGGACATTTCAGGCCACCGGGGGTATAATAAAATAAAAAAGATTGGACTTGATTTTGTGAAGCTCTTAACCGCAGAAGAAAAGTATAAGCAAATGACTCAAACACCTGTTGAGCGGCTGATCTGCAAGCTGGCTGTCCCCACTATTATCAGTATGCTCATCACAACCATCTACAACATGGCGGACACCTTTTTTATCGGCAAACTGGAATCCACCAGCGCTTCTGGTGCTGTCGGTGTGGCCTTCTCTCTCATGGCGGTAATTCAGGCTGTTGGTTTCTTCTTTGGTCAAGGCGCGGGTAACAGCGCTTCCAGAGCTTTGGGAAAGCAGGATGACACCTTTGCCCAGCAGGTTGCTTCAACGGCCTTTTTCTCTGCTATTGGCACAGGATTTCTCATTATGGTTCTTGGACTCATTTTTATAAACCCTTTGGCTTTACTTCTTGGCTCTACTGAAACCATCCTCCCCTATACTTCCAGCTATATCCGCATTATTCTTCTGGGCGCTCCCTATATGGCAGCAGCCCTCGTTCTGAATAATTTGCTCCGTTTCCAGGGTAATGCCCTGTATGGCATGATCGGCCTCACCAGCGGTGGTATTCTTAATATAATACTTGACCCTGTTATGATCTTCGGCTTTGATATGGGCATTGCAGGCGCTGCATGGGCAACCATTATCAGTCAGGCTGTCAGTTTTCTGATCCTTCTGTATCAGTGTAATCATGCCGGTATCATCAAGATACATATTAAACATTTCCGTCCCAAATGGACCATTCTGGGGGCTATTGCCAACGGTGGCCTGCCTTCCCTTCTGCGTCAGTGCATTGCCAGTGTGGCAACCATCTGCCTGAACACTGCCGCCAAGCCCTATGGCGATGCCGCAATTGCCGCTATGGGTATCGTTTCCAGAATCACCATGTTCAGCAACTCTGCCATTATCGGCTTCGGTCAGGGCTTCCAGCCTGTTTGTGGTTACAGCTACGGCGCAAAGCTTTATGGCCGTGTTAAAAAAGGGTTCTGGTTCTGCTTCAAGATCAGTATTATTGCACTGACTATCATTGGTACAACAGAGTTTATTCTCGCACCAAAATTCGTGGAGATTTTCCAAAAGAGTGATCCCAAGGTTGTAGAAATCGGCGCAAAGGCCCTGCGCTTACAGTGCTTGAGCCTGCCCACCTTCTCCTGGATCATTATGAGTAATATGATGATGCAAACCACGGGAAAGGTTGCTCCGGCTTCCATTATCGGTATTGCCCGGCAAGGTCTGTTCCTAATTCCCACTGTTTTGATTTTGCCTCACTTTATTGATCTGTTAGGGCTCCAAATGGCGCAGCCTATGGCAGACTACATTACACTGCTCCTTACGATCCCCATCCAGATCCACTTCCTCCGGCAGCTTGACCGGGAAATGGCAGTATAACGAAATCGCCAGCCCACGGATTTCTCCTGGGCTGGCAGTTTTTTATTGGATCATTTGTAAAAATTCCTCTTCCGTAAGAACTGGGATTCCCAACTCGTTGGCTTTTTTCAGTTTAGAGCCTGCATTTTCACCGGCAACTACATAAGATGTCTTTTTGGATACCGAGCCTGCGGCCTTGCCGCCATACAGTTCGATCTTTTCGGTAGCCTCATCACGGGTAAAGCGTGTCAGCGCTCCAGTCAGAACAAAAGTCTTTCCTGCAAAACGGTTATCCTCCTGCTTCACAGTGGATAAAAAATTGACACCTGCAAACCGCAACCGCTGGATCAATTCTTTAGACTGCTCCAGTGAGAACCAGTCCAAAATGTTCTGAGCGGTGATACCGCCAATATCCGGCTGCGCAGTAAGCTCCTCAAAGGAAGCGGCCATAAGTGCATCCATACTGCCATATGCGGAAGCTAAAGCCTTGCCAGCCTTAGCCCCAACCTGACGGATGCCCAAGGCATAGATCAAGCGGCTTAAATCCTGGTTCTTGCTGTCTTCAATCGCAGCAAGAAGCTTCTTTGCAGCAGTTTCTCCATTTTTCCATAGAACCTTTAAGTCTTCTAAGCTCAGATAATAAATATCTGCCGGAGATTGCAGCTTGCCCAAACCAATCAGGTTTTCCACGATGGAGCTACCCAAGCCCTCAATATCCATAGCATCCCGGGAAACGAAGTGGGCGATGATGCGGGTCAGCTGTGCAGGACAGGACGAGCCCGTACAGCGCAGAAATACCCCGTCTTCATCCCTTTGGGTAGGCGCTCCACAGACAGGGCAGTGGGCAGGCAAGGTGTAGGGCACAACACCCTCGGGGCGCTTGTCAAATTCCACTTCCAGAATCTCCGGAATGATCTCCCCTGCCTTGCGAATCTTGACTGTATCGCCAATGCGAATATCCTTCTGGGTGATATTATCCTGATTATGAAGTGTGGCGTTGGTTACAGTGGTTCCCGCCAGACGAACCGGCTTTACGATGGCTTTGGGGGTCAGGACACCTGTCCGCCCCACCTGCACCACAATATCCTCCACCACTGTAGATTTGATCTCCGGAGGATATTTATAAGCGGCAGCCCACCGGGGGAACTTGGCAGTGCTGCCCAGGGTCGCCCGGTCAGAAAGACTATTTAATTTAATTACTGCGCCATCAATATCATAGTGCAGCTCGTACCGCATTGCATCGATCTGCACCACAGATTCCCAAATCTTCTCAAAGCTGTCGCAGGCAGTAGCAGGAACGACCGGGAAACGCAGTGTGCGCAGATAGTCTAAAGACTCAATATGAGTTATAAAGTTCTTGCCTTCAGCAAGCTGCAAGTTAAAAATTAAAATATCCAATTGCCGCTGGGCAGCAATTTTAGGATCTAACTGGCGGAGAGAACCGGCAGCGGCATTCCTGGGATTTGCAAAAAGGGACTCCCCTTTCTGTTCCCTCTGAGCATTGAGCCGCTCAAAGGTACTCTTGGCCATATAGACCTCGCCACGGACAATCAGCCGGTGAGGTGCGCCCTCCAAAGTCATGGGAATGGAGCGGATGGTCTTCAGGTTTTCGGTCACATCCTCGCCAACTTTGCCGTCCCCTCTGGTTGCGCCACGAACGAAAATTCCGTCAACATACTCTAGCGACACAGAAAGCCCGTCGATCTTAGGCTCAACAGAATAAACAGCCCCGGAAACCGCACCTGTGACCTTCTCTTCAAACTCCAGTAATTCCTCTCTGGAAAATACATCCTGCAAGCTCTCCATGGGAACTGGAAGTTCCACCTTTTCGAATTGGCTGAGAGCCTCACCGCCTATCCGCTTAGTAGGGGATGTGGGGCTGGCGAACTGGGGGTACTCCTTTTCTAAATCCTCCAATTCCCGAAGCAGGTGGTCATACTCATGATCCTCCATTTTAGAGTCATCTAAATCGTAATATTGATGGTTTGCCTCTTCCAGAAGCTTCGTTAATTGTTGAATTCTTTCTTTTGGATCCATAGTAATTTCTCCTTACGGTGTAGATAAGCTCCCCGCTGATAAAAACGTTTCCGGCACTGTGCCTACAATAACAGTTTCCGCAACCACGACCTGACTGGCAATATGGAAGGACTCTGTTTCATTGAGTACCAATATGGTCACATCCACGGAAACGGACATATGAAGCTGATGCAGGGTTTGATTGATCCCGGCTTCAGAAAATGTACTGGAAAAATCTCCATCGGAATTGCTGATGGAAATAACTCTCACCGGAATTGTTGGCCCTTTGCCGGAAAGTAGCTCTGAAAACACCACATTTCCAAAGGGAATGCCAATGTCATTGGTGTCCAGCGCAAGAATTTGGTTGTTGATGCGATTGAGGGTTTCTGTTTTCAACCGGTTCATCTCATTCATATTGGTTTTAAGGGCAGTGATCCTCCCCTGCAGATCCTTCTCAAAATAGATGATCCGATCATATTCAATGCCATCTACCGCCATCTGCTCGGAAATTGCATCGTTAATCAGGTCTGAGGTTTGGTTTTTAGCCTGGGTAATGGCAAGATCCTTGGTGATCAACCGAAATCGGTTGCGAATGGGCACCATAATCGCAACAAACACTGCAAGAAGCAAAACTGCCTTCCAGCGGATCTTTTTCTTCCTGCGCCTCACCATTGCCACACCCCCTCAGGGGTAAGCATATGAAGCGGAAGGCCGATTTATAACTTTTTCATATGCGCAGAAGCAGCTTTTGCCATGAGCTTTTTTGTGCCGATCTCATCGAAGGCGATCTCCAAAAGGGCATCGCCGCCCATTTTGATGGCAGAAAGTACCAGTCCCTTGCCGAAAGCTTTGTGATAGACTGTATCGCCTTGCATGAAGCTGATATTGGGAGCCTGCGGTGTATCCATGGGGGTAATCGTCTTAGTAGGTCTTGGCTGTACCCTGGGAGCAAAGGTAGAGGACTTGTCTTCAAAGAAGGAATAACCGCCATAACCGGTACTTCTTTTGCCTCCTTTGTGTTCCAGAAGGTCATCGGGCAGTTCCCTTAAAAAACGGGAGGGCATTGCCGCATTAGTACGACCATAAAGCATTCTCTGCCGGGCGTGGGAGATATAAAGCTGCTTCTTTGCTCTTGTAATTGCTACATAGCAAAGTCTTCGCTCCTCTTCCATTTCCTCCTGATCTCCAATAGCCCGCATCCCTGGAAACAGACCTTCCTCGAAACCAACCAGAAATACATTGGGAAATTCCAGGCCCTTAGCACTGTGCATTGTCATCATGACTGCTGCGTCTGCGGAGGGGTCATACTGCTCAATGTCCGTATACAGTGCGATCTCTTCCAGAAATCCGGAGAGGGTTGGCTCATCCGTGTTTTCCATATAGCTCAGAATGCTGGACTTTAATTCCCTTACGTTTTCCAGCCTGGTCTGGTTTTCTTCAGTTGGCTTACTGACAAGCATCTGCACATATCCGGTGCGGATCAGCAGCTCATCATAAAATGCATCCAGAGCCATACCATCTGCCAAAAGTTTTCCGCAGTCTTCAATGAGTTCGTAAAAAACCTTCAGCTTCTTTGCAACCTTTTCCAGAGGGTTATAGGAATCACAGTCTGCAATAACAGAATAAATAGGCTTTTGCTCTGCGGTTGCCAGCCGGGAAACAACCTCCATAGTCTTATCACCCAAGCCTCTTGCAGGATTGTTAATGATGCGCAGAAGCCGATAATCGTCGGAGTGGTTGTTAATAACCCATAGATACGCCAGCATATCCTTGATTTCAGCCCGGTCAAAGAAGCGTGTACCGCCTACGATGCGATAAGGAATGCCATTTCGCTTGAAGGAATATTCAATGGCGTTGGATTGCGCGTTGGTTCTGTAAAGCACTGCGTAATCTCCAAAACGCCCGGATCTTCCCTTAGCAAGAATCTTCCCGGAAACAAAATCTGCTTCCTCGCCCTCACTGTAGGCCTCATAGATGCAGATCGGTTCGCCTGTGTCGTTCTTCGTCCAAAGTGTCTTCCCTTTTCGGCCAAGATTATTCGCGATCACAGCGTTGGCAGCATTCAGAATCGTCTGGGTGGAGCGGTAGTTCTGCTCTAACCGAATGGTTCTTGCCCCGCGGAACTCTTGCTCAAAATTCAGGATATTTTCAATGGTTGCGCCACGGAAGCGATAAATGCTCTGGTCATCATCACCGACTACGCAGATATTTTCGTATCTACCTGCCAAAAGAGCTGCCAGACGATACTGTAGAAGGTTGGTGTCCTGATACTCATCGATGAGCACATAGCGGAACTTCCGCTGATAGAATTCTCTGGCATCTTCAAACTGCTCCAAAATCCGCACAGTCAGAAGAATAATATCATCAAAGTCTACCGCATTATTGGAATAGAGCTTCTTTTGATACTCACCATAGAGCCGGGCAGTCATTTCAAGCCGGAAATCTCCGCTGGCTCTGGCGTATGCCGCAAATTCTTCCGGCCCTTTGGCTTGGTCCTTGGCTCTGCTAATGGTGGAAAGTACAGACTTTGCAGGGAAGGTCTTATCATCCAGCCCCTTGGCCTTTATAAGATCCTTCATCACCCGCTCGGAGTCTGCTGTATCGTAGATAGTAAACCGGGTATCGAAGCCCAATCGGTAGATCTCTCGCCTTAAAATGCGGCAGCAGGCAGAGTGGAAGGTCATCGCCCACACATCCATGGCTCTGGGGCCTACAGCCCGTTCCAGACGGTCTTTCAGTTCGTTGGCAGCTTTGTTAGTAAAGGTAATGGCAATGATACTCCATGGCGCTGCGGGCCGCAGAGCGCAAAGTTCGTCCGCTCTATATACCTGTTGTTCAGAAGACATGTCCGATAGTGATTCCAGGAAATCAAGATCCTCCTGCGTTACACCGTACGGTATTTCCTCTGAGTCACTGGCACAGCCAAAACGAATCAAATTTGCAATTCTATGGATCAAAACTGTAGTTTTTCCGCTTCCTGCGCCGGCAAGGAGCAGCAGGGGGCCTTCTGTTGTAAGAACTGCCTGCCGCTGCATAGGGTTAAGCATAGAAAACTGTGACTCAATATATTTTCGTCTAGCCTTATAGAATCTTTGTTCAAAGGTATCCAACATATCTTTTACCATCCTATTGTGATAGGACTATTTTATTACATTTTTCCTGCTCCGTAAAGAGGAAAAGAGAAAAAACTCACAGGAAACAAAAAGCTCCCACGATGCTTCGTGAGAGCAGATACTTACAGCATTTCCCGTAAATGGTTTAATGCTTTTTTCTCGATTCTGGATACCTGCACCTGAGATACCCCCAGTACCTTTGCCACCCGTTCCTGGGTTAGATCATGGAAATAGCGGAGCCGGATCACCATTGCTTCCCGTTCCCCTAACCGATTAATGGCTTGTTTCAAAGAAATCTGTTCCAGAAGCTGATCTTCCGACTGGGAATCCGTTAAAATATCCTCCAGGGAGAAGCCGTCTTCCCCACTTTGCCTTTGGATTGATTCTGTAGCGGCTGTTGCGGTTTCTGCCAGGGCGATCTCCTCCGGCAGCAGTCCAACCTCCTGCGAGATTTCACCGATGGTTGGTTCACGACCCAGGGAGGCTGATAATCTGCTTCTGGCTGCTTTAATGGATGCTGACTGTTCCTTCAGGCCTCGACTGACCTTCACTGTACCGTCATCCCGAAGAAATCTTCTGATCTCTCCGGCGATCTTCGGCACAGCATAAGTAGAAAACTGTGTCCCAAACTCCAGGTCGAAGCCATGAGCAGCCTTAATGAACCCCAGACAGCCCAATTGGTATAGGTCATCCGCATCCACACCTCTGCCAAAAAACCGTCTTGCAACCGACCAGATAAGCCCTGTGTTCTGCGTGATCAGCTGCTCGCTGGCTTCTTTATCCCCTTCCTGGGTCCTGGCAATAAGAGCTTCCGTACTTTCTCTCATTTTACGCCTCTGCGCTGAATGTGACGACGCATATGTACCACTGTACCCTTTTTCGGCTTTGAAGTTACAACGAGGGAGGACATAAAACTTTCCATAATGGTAAAGCCCATGCCGGAGCGATCCGCACCTCCGGTAGTGTACATAGGCCTTCTGGCTTTCTCAATATCTTCAATTCCCATCCCTTTATCTTTGACCACAATGTCCAAAATATTGTCCTTTAAGATCCTGCACCGCAGGGTAACCGTACCAATCTGATCCGGATAGGCATGAACAATGGCGTTTGTTACTGCCTCTGAAACCGCAGTTTTAATATCTCCAAGCTCCTCCAAGGTAGGGTCAAGCTGGGCGGCAAAGCAGGATACTGCCGCTCTGGCAAAAGCCTCATTACAGGAGCGGCTTGGAAATTCCAATATCATGTAGTTCTCAAATTTCATCTAATAACCTCCTTGATCTCAATAATTTTCTCAATTCCTGCAGCCCGCAAAACCTTTAGGGGCTGCTCTCTCAAGTTTTGCAAGCGAAGGTTTCCTCCCAACTGCTGCATCCTTCGCAAACTGTTAATGACGATTGCGATACCGGATGAGTCCATAAAGCACACCTCTTGAAAATCCAGAATACAAGTATTGGGTAAATAAGTATCGACCTTTTCCCGTATTTTGGACAAATATTCTCTGGCGCAGTGATGGTCAATCTCTCCGTTGAGTGCAACCGTAAGGACACCCTCCTGTAAATAGCTTACAAAATGCATATGGCACCTCATTTCATCCATTCTGTACACGTTTAGTATAAATTTGCCTCCCTGCGGATGCAGTCGAAAACAATCGCCCAGAAAATGATTCTTTACTTTTTTCCGTTTTCTGCTAAAATAAGGGGTGTTGGAAATGTTTTGATTTAAGGAGGCACTTTTATGGCTATTAAAAGAATCGGCGTCCTTACCAGTGGCGGCGATGCCCCCGGTATGAACGCCTGTGTCCGTTCTGTTGTAAGAACGGCTCTGTATCATGGACTGGAATGCTACGGTATTCGTCGTGGATGGAATGGACTGATTACCGGTGATGTTTTGCGGCTGGATGAAAAAAGTGTGGCGCATATTATTAACCGTGGCGGCACAATCCTGTATACTGCCCGGAGCAGAGAATTTATGACCGAGGAAGGGCAGAAAAAGGCAGTAAGCACCTGTCGCTTCCTTGGGTTGGATGCCGTAGTTGCCATCGGCGGTGACGGAACTTTCCGTGGTGCTCAGGCCTTGTCACGACACGGCATACCAGTGATCGGTATTCCGGGCACCATTGACAATGACATTAACTGCTCCAACTACTGCATCGGATTTGACACCGCCGCCAATACCGCCATCGATTGCATCGATAAGCTGAGAGATACCATGCAGTCTCATGAGCGATGCTCTGTCGTTGAGGTCATGGGCAGAAATGCCGGTTATCTTGCCATGTATGTTGGGTTGGCTGTTGGCGCTACCGCCGTTTTGGTACCGGAGCAGCCTATCGATTTTGAGATGGATGTGATCGAAAAGATCCGCCAAGCCAGGTTCAAGGGCTTTACTCATTACATGATCGTAGTTGCAGAAGGTGCTGGCAGTGCCGCAGACATTGCCCAGAAAATCAAGGATGCTATCGACCTGGATCCCCGTGTTACAGTTCTTGGCCACATCCAAAGAGGCGGTGTCCCAACAGCACGAGATCGCGTCAATGCCACCAAAATGGGCAACCGGGCAGTGGAACTCCTGATGGAGGGCGCATTTAATCGCATTGTATGTACACATGAAGGCTCCGTCACCGATGTGGACATTAACGAAGGTCTGTCCATGCATAAGAGTGTTCAGCCGGAAGAAATGCAATTACTACAAGCCATGACCGGTATTCGCACCCTTACTTCCCAGTTATAAACAACATATGAAAAGAAAAGATCCCGAAGCAGAGAAGGAAATTCCTTCCGCTTCGGGATCTATGCTTTTGGATGGCACTTGTTATATACACTTTTTAGTCCGCGGTTCACAAGCTGGGTATAAAATTGGGTAGAGGAAATGTCGCTATGACCCATCATTTCCTGAATAGAGCGAAGATCAGCGCCGTTCTCCAATAGATGCACAGCAAAGCTATGACGCAGGGTGTGGGGAGTAATTTCCTTCTCGATCTGAGCAGTTTGCTGATAGTGCTTCAATATCTTCCAGAATCCCTGACGGCTCATGCGCTCACCGCTGACATTTACAAACAGAGCCTCTTCATCGTCGGACGAAGCAAGAAACTGTCTGGCACCGTGAAGATAATTTCCCAAAGCCTTCACAGCTCCGGCGTACATGGGAACAAAGCGGACCTTCTTACCGGTGCACTTCACAAAACCTCCGTCTAAACTTACATCGGAAAGATTCAGACTCAAAAGTTCTGTCACACGCATACCGGTTGCATACATAACTTCAAGCATGGCCTTATCTCGAATACCCTTGACACTGCTGAGATCAGGCTGATCCAAAAGCAGTTCAACTTCCCGGTTGGTCAGGATCTGGGGCAGCTTCTTCTCGCCCCGTTCTGCATGTACATCCCGCACGGGATTATCTCTTAAAAAGCCGGAGGTTTGCAGGTAAGCATAGAAATTCCTTAGCCCTGCAATGCTTCTGGTCACCGTAGCCGCAGAGCTGTTGATCTGATGCAAGTATGCCACATATTCCGCAATATTCTGTTGTGACGCCTCTGCAAGCTCAGCTTTCTCTCCTTTCTTGAGCCAATCCTCAAATTTACGGATATCTCGAAGGTAGGATAAAGTGGTATTTGCAGAAGCGTGCTTTACATTGACCAGATAGTTCTCATAAGCAGAGATCAAATCCAACATAAAAACACACCTACTTGAAAGTATAAATGGATAACGCTTGCAAACACGGCTCTGTTAGCCAGTGAAAAAATGCCAACGTAACTGCTGTGAGTAACACAGTAAGAAGAAACGAGAAGAAAAGTCTTCCGAAATCATTCCCGGTTTCACGGATAAGGAAAAGGTACAGCCAAACGAGGCCGGCAATCCGTCCACTAAGGACAAGCAACACATTAAGAAGCCCACAACATCCACTGAAACACAAACACAAGGAAGAAAAGACCATTGTCCAAGCAGACAGTGCAGGAACGAGCATTCTGACAAGTTCCTTTGCGCCGATAAAGAAAAACACACCAGCAAGAATCACCGGCAACAGACCACACAAAAGCACTGAAAAGAAATTTTGTGAGTTCTCCCACAAAACAACCGTCTGCTTGAAATCAAGGCTTGAATTAAGACTGATGAAAAGCAGCGAACCGAGCATTATGCCATTCAGCAAACCAAAAGTTATTTGCTGATATACTGCAGGAAGTCTTTTTTCAAAGAAATAGCGATAAAAAACCCTGTGCATATCAGCCCTCCCTACAAAGCACTCCGGAAGAAGCATAAGTAAGCCGACATAAAATGCACAGAATACAAAGGAAACTCGACGCAATCTCACATTGTGTCAATACTATACCCCACCTTTTACCAAAATTCAAGGGTTATCCTAAGAATTACGCATTTTTGTAAATTATGCGCATAAATTATGTAAACATCATTATGTAAACCAATGCAACCGATATAAGTGGAAAAGCCAACACTTGAGCGCGTAGCAATATATGGTTTTTGCACAGAAGAACAAGCCTAGATGTAGGTTTTGCAAGAATACTTGCAAAATATCTCGCCTTCGGTCGTCCCAGGAGTCACAATGGGATTTTGTGCATTTTAACGAAAAGCCCTGTTTTTCCGAGGTTTCCCATTTTGAATCGAAGCCAATATCCCGCCAAGTAATGACGATGCAAGAATTATTGCAAGGCCCGCAACACCACCTTCAAACATTGCTCCATAGGCCAGTCCAGTTACCAGAAGCATTACCGCTGCATATATTGCACCGCTTAGCAGTGCCTTCACCGCCATTCCCCGCTCACTCCCTTTCCCGCTGATGCATCCGCCAAGGATACCAGACAAACCCCAAACTAAATACGATAGCTTTGAAGCAAGCTCTACAGAAAGAACACCTCTGTTTGCAAGCCATGCTTCAATACCAGTTAATACCCCAGTTAGGACAATACTAATTACTGCACCGACAACTACACTTCTAACCATGCCGCCAGATTCCGTGGATAAATTTTTCTTCTTCCTTGTATGAATAACTTTTCCCATAGTCAAGCCCCCTTTGCTACAGGCTATTCATAATAGGCCACAAAAAGAACCGCAGCACAAGGAAAAAGCGCACGGCCGCCAAAGCAGCCATGCGCATCATTTAATTTGAACTATCTCAACCTTGCATCTGCTGGATCATAGCAGTAAGTTGCTTTTCAGCTTCATCAACCGTAGGAGCAACAGAGGTATAGTAATACTTAATCTTAGGCTCTGTGCCGGAGGGTCTTGCGATCACAATGCCCCGGTCTCCTAAAACCATTTCCAGGACATTGGACTTAGGCAAACCAATGGTGGCTACTTCTCCGGTGATAAGATTCTTGTTGGTTTTTTCACGATAATCCCGCAGCTCGGTTACGGGCAGTCCACCAACGGCAGCAGGAGCCTCTTTGCGGATGCCTTCCATGATTGCGGCTGCCTTCTCCATGGCATCAGACCCGGTGAGCTCAACACTTTGTACCTTAGCTAAATAATAGCCATAGGTCTCGTACATTCTGTCCAGAGCAGACAAAACGCTTAGTCCTTCCTTTTTCAAAGATGCCGCCATTTCGCACACCAGCATAGATGCAACTACAGCATCCTTATCTCTTGCGTAAGTGCCCTTCAAATAACCGCAGCTTTCCTCAAAGCCAAAGACATAGCGAGCCTCCTCTCCCCTATTTTCCAGTTCAAGGATCTCTCCGCCAATATACTTAAAGCCGGTAAGAACGACCTTCATTTCACAGCCATAAGCTTTTGCGATCGCATCAGCCATAGGAGTAGTGACGATACTACGGATCGTTTCGCCATCGGCTGGCAGATTTCCCAGTTTTTTCCGGGTTTTTAAGATATACTCCAGAAGCATACAACCCAACTCATTGCCGCTGAGTTTTCTGAACCCGTCGCCGTCCGGAACCGCAATGGCAACACGGTCACAGTCCGGGTCAGTGCCAAGAATCACATCGCAGGGATGCTCTCTTGCAACCTTATAGCTCTCATTCAGTGCAGCATCAGTTTCCGGGTTGGGATACTCACAAGTCTTAAAATCACCGTCGGGCTGTTCCTGTACCTTAACAACAGTAACATCCGCTCCAAGACGAGCCAGGATCTCACGGACAGGCTCATTACCAGTGCCGCACAGAGGCGTATAAACTATGTGCAGACCAGACTCGCGGATTACTTGGGGTTCCATAGCCTCAGCAAGAACAGTCTTATAATAACGCTCCCAAATGTCCTGAGGGATATAGCGAATCAAGCCTTCCTCTAAATACTGAGCATAGGACTTTGTTTCAGGGATGAACAGGGGAATCTTGGAAATTTCTTCCGTAACAACAGCAGCAGGGGCATCAGTCATCTGACATCCGTCAGGTCCGTAGCACTTTACGCCATTATAGGCACCGGCATTGTGACTGGCAGAGATCACAACACCGCAGCCGCACTTCAACTCACGAACCGCATACGAAAGCATCGGTGTAGGTGCAAGACGATCATAGAGCCATGTTTCGATTCCAGCCTCCGCAAAGGCAACCGCACAAACTTCCGCAAATAGTTGGGAATTGTGTCTGGAATCATATCCAATGGCTGCACGCTTCGGAAGCTCTGTACCGTTCAGCCAGGAAGCCATACCCATGGTAGCTCGACGAACCGTATACCGATTCAGGCGGTTGCTGCCTGCTCCCATGAGGCCACGCATACCGGCTGTTCCAAACTGCAAGTCACTGCCAAAGCGACCCTTTAATTCATCTTCCTGGCCTTTCAGCGCAGCCAATTCCTGCTGTACATCTGCCGGCAGACCGGCATTCATCCAAAATTCATAGTTATCAATGTAATTCACGAATCATGCTCCCTTCCATTATTACATTCCAAAACAGGGCCAGTTCAAAAACCGGCCCTGACGGATAGCTTACAAATCTTCAATAATAGGAGAAACCGCATTTCTTTCCTGAGGAGCAGACACCTTACGGAAACGGCTGCGAGTATCCCGCACTTCGCCCAGGGCCTGTGCAATGGCTTCCTCTGTGCGCTTCAGGGAATCGTCAACATATTCGTTGGTTACACGCTTCAGCTCCTTGATCTTATCCTGAGCAGTGCGCACCATTTCAGTAGCCTGAGCCTGTGCCTGACGATATACTTCCTCCTGAGAAGCCAGCTGCTTTGCCTGCGCCTGTGCCTGACGGATGATGACCTCAGCTTCTCTCTTAGCTTTTGTAATGACTTCAGTGCGGGAATCCACAATGGTCTTGGCCTGCTTCAGCTCACCGGGCAGAGTGTTGCTGATCTCATCCAACATATCCAGCACTCTTTCTCTTTCAACGATGCACTTATCCGCTGCCAAAGGCACGGATCTCGCATCTTGGATCAGGTCATATAATTTAGTAATCAGTTCTTCTACGCCGTTGTCATGCATGGCTGGTTCCTCCTTGAGTTTTTATTTGTTCTATTCGTTCCTTCACATCCGGAATAATACTCTCCGGCAAAAAGTCTTTTAGTTCAACCCCATAAGAAGCAAGTTCTTTCACTGTGCTGGAGCTGAGATACATATACTGGTGTTCCGATGTCAGAAACATGGTATCCAGACCAGGGTTGATTTTATGGTTGATCAACGCCATTTGGAATTCATTTTCGAAATCAGAGGTAGCCCGAAGACCCTTTACAATCACACAACTACCCCGCTTTTTAGCATAGGTAGCAAGCAACTCCTCTGCATGGTCGATCTCTACATTAGGAAGATCTTTCGTAACACGCCGCAGAAGCTCAGCCCGCTCCTCCGGAGTAAACATTGGCTGCTTTCCGGCATTGACCATAACGCAAACGATCAGCTTATCAAAAATACTGGCCGCTCTTTGGATAATATTCAGGTGTCCATTGGTCACCGGGTCAAAGCTGCCCGGATAGATCGCAATTTTCATTTGCTATTTCCTCTTCTTTACGGAAGATTGCAATTATAGTATTTCCGTATTTATATTCCTTGCAACAGTAAAGCTTTCCAAAGCAATCCCTTAATTCCTTGCCAAAGGGCCTCTCTGTAACTATTATACCACGGTTAGTCAAAATGTCAATTTCCGATATCTTTTTTAATGAATTTTCTAAGAAAACTTCTGCATATGGAGGGTCCAAAAAGATAATATCGAAGCTTTTTCGGCATGCGCTAAGGTATGCCAAATAATCCGCACGGACGATCTGTGCATCCAGTCTGCACTTTATCAAGTTTTCCCGGATCAACTCACAGGCGGACTTCTCCTTATCCACGAATACGCAGGAATTCGCCCCTCTGCTCAGCGCTTCCAGGCCTAATTGTCCGGTACCACCAAAGAGATCAAGCACTGCAGCACCGGGTATATACCCCTGAATTGCGCTAAACAGAGCTTCCTTGACCCGCTCTGCTGTGGGTCGGGTTTTCATCCCATCCGGAGTCTTTAGGCGCACGCCCTTGGCTTTTCCCGTTATGATTCGCATAATTTGTCCTCCCTGTGAAAATGTGCATAAACCGATGCCGCTGCATCCTTGGGAAGTACTGTTTGTAGATCCTCTAAAGAAGCCTGCTTGATGGCCCGTAGTGACCTAAAGCGTTTTAGCAAGTCTTCTTTTCGCCTTTCTCCAATTCCGGGAATATCGTCAAGTTGGGAATGTTTTATCCTTTTGCTCCGCAGCTCCCGGTTGTAGGTTATGGCGAATCTGTGTGTTTCCTCCTGGATCGTTCCCACAAGGGCAAACACACCGGGTTTAGTTGTTAGGCTGATCTCATTTCCATCCGGCGTTACTAAAGCCCTTGTTCTGTGCCGATCGTCTTTCACCATACCAAATACCGGAACAGATAAAGCGAAGTCTTCCAAAACCGAACGAGCAATCTCCGCATGCTCCACTCCCCCATCAATCAAAAGCACATCGGGAAGAGAATCAAAGCCTGCATCCCCATTTCTATATCGCTCAAAACGCCTGGAAACAACCTGCCGCATAGATGCATAGTCATCCTGATCTTCCAAACCCTTAATTTTGAACCGCTTATAGTCCTTTTTATAGGGTTTCCCATCCACAAAAACTACCATAGAAGCAACGATATCCGTGCCGGAGAGGTTAGAAATGTCAAAGGATTCCATTCTGTGTAGTGGAGAATCTATGGACAGGAGCTTGCCCAGATGATACAGCGCCCCATTCATTTTTTCCTCTTTGGTAGTGATCCGTTCTGCTTCCCGCATGGCATTTTCCTGCGCTAGTTCTACCAAACGGACACCATCGCCCCGAACCGGAACACGAAAACGGCTTCTTCTTCCATAGTTTTGGAAAAGAAGATCGGAATACAACTCCCCGTCCTCCATCGGACATGGCAGAAGAATGATCTTCGGCGCAAAACCACGAGTCAAATAATACTGCTTCACCAGGCTGCTGACCGCATTTTCCTCATCATCCTGAGGCGCTATGATCTGATATTCTTTATCCAGGAGATTGCCGCCGAGTAAATGAAGCACCACAAAACAAGCTTTGGCCTCTGTCTGGTAAAATCCGATTACATCCGTATCGGCCATTGTTCCGGCAGTAACCAGTTGCTTCTTACCTAAGCTCTCTACAGCTTTCATGCGATCACGCAGCTTCGCAGCTCGCTCAAAAGCCAGATCTTCAGAGGCAGCAAGCATTTGATCCTTCAGTTCATTGACCAATTTCTGATACTGCCCGGAAAGGAGCATCCGAACCTGCTCCATGCTTTCGTGGTAGGCCTCCCGACTTCTGCCTTCCTGACACCAACCAAAGCACTGATCCATGTGATAGTTTAAGCAGGGGCGATCCTTTCCCACATCTCTGGGAAATTGCTTACTGCAGCCAGGCAAGCGAAAGGTTTGGCGGATGGTATCCATTACACTTTGGGTAACACCACGGCTTCCATATGGACCAAAATACTCCGCACCGTCATTAGACAGCTTATTGACCATAGTCAGTTTTGGGTAGGCCTCCCTCATATCCAGGCGTAAATATGGATAACCCTTATCATCCTTCAAAAGAATATTATATTTAGGCATATGGCGTTTGATCAAGGAGCATTCCAAAACCAAAGCTTCAAATTCCGAAGAGGCGACGATCACATCAAAATTACGGATTTTTGTGACCATGGCCCGAGTCTTGGGAGAATGGGCAGCAGAGTCCTGAAAATACTGACTGACACGATTTTTCAGTTTCTTTGCCTTACCCACATAGATTACATCCCCATCTTCTCCCTGCATGATATACACGCCGGGAGTAAGAGGCAATGTCAGCGCCTTGTCCTTTAGTTCCTGAAATCTCATAACCCACCCACTTTATGAGTAAAACTGCCTCAGCACTGTCAAGACGGCAGTACTGAGGCAGTTATAGCCGAAATATTTAATAAATATCCCGCTGCAACATCTCACACAGCGCGGTTACTGCCGCCTGCTCATCGGGACCGTCTGCAATGATGGCAACCCCAGCCCCGGTGCCGATGCACATAGACATAATGCCCAGAAGACTCTTTGCATTCATTTTCTTAGAGCCATACTCCAAGTAGATGCTGCTGCGAAATTCATTTGCCTTCTGAACAAAGAAGGTGACCTGCTCGTTGTACAGGCCAGAATTACATTTAACGATTGTATCCTGTTTATACATCTGATCTCACTCCTTGAATGCGGCATACAACTTATCCGCTATATAGTATAATACCAAATAAAACCCAAAAGTCAACCAAATTCTGCAATAGTTACGCCGTTTTCCCCTTCTCCGTATACACCGAGGCGGAATTTCTTTACATATTTGCAGCGACGAAGGCTATCTTGTACCGCAGAGCGGAGTGTGCCCGTGCCTTTTCCGTGGATAATTCGAACAGTGGGAAGATTGGAACGCATAGCTTCATCCAGGAATCGCTCCAAAACGCAAATTGCTTCAATCGCATCCATTCCCCGCAGATCAATTTCATTGGAGATCGTTGCCGTCTTCATTTCTCTGCCGGAATGAGCTGGACGGGGTTTCTTGGCCTGGTAGGTATTGGCATTTTCAAGGAGATATACCTCCTCAGGCTTTGCGGTCATTTTTAATATACCGGCCTGCAGGAGATAAGATCCATCCTTATTGATCCCGATCACGCTTGCCTTTGTTCCCAGCTTCAACAACTCGACCGTATCCCCCAGCATAACTTCCCTAGTGGGTTTCGGCCTTTCCTCAACAACTCTTTGGACAGCGAGACGCTCCTCTGCTTCATTCAGGGCTCTGCGGGCATCGCTTTGCCGCTGGTTTACCCCCATCATATCCGCAGAATCCCGCATTTGCTTGCGTAGCTGCTTCATTTCTTCTGTTACCTGGTTGGCCGTCCTGCGTGCATCGTCCAAAATATCCTGCGCTTCTTTTCTTGCCTTTTCCAGAAGCTTCTCTTTTTCCTTCTGAATCTGTGCCCGATAGACTTCGCTTTCGCTGCGGATCGCCTGCGTTTCCAGACGCATCTTTTCCGCTTCCGCTCTGGCAACCTCCATCTGCTGTCGCTGAGCCTCCAACTGAGAAAGCACTTCTTCAAAGTCACGATTACTTTTGCTGACCATCTCCCCTGCCTTATCAATAATATGCTCCGGCAAGCCCAGCTTTCTGGAAATTGCAAAAGCATTTGACTTTCCGGGAATTCCGATCAAAAGCCGGTAGGTCGGCCGCAGAGTTTCCACATTAAACTCACAGGAAGCATTCACAACTCCCTTGGTCTGCATGGCATAGAGCTTCAGTTCTGCATAATGGGTTGTGGCCACAACCCGACTGCCCATAGTACGACAGAATTCAATGATTGCCATAGCAAGTGCGGCGCCCTCAGCGGGATCCGTGCCTGCACCCAGCTCATCAAAAAGAATCATGGCACGATCATCGCACTGGCTCACTACATCCACAATGGTGCGCATATGGGATGAGAAGGTAGAAAGAGACTGCTGGATAGACTGCTCGTCACCAATATCAGCCAGCACCATGTTAAAAGTGGAAAGCTTGCTGCCATCTCCCGCAGGAATATGCAAACCGCATTCTGCCATGAGTGTAAGCAAACCTACCGTCTTTAATGTAACAGTCTTACCGCCTGTATTCGGGCCGGTAATGATCATGCTGTCGAAATCAACACCAAGACGCACCGTAATAGGTACTACACTCTTGGGATCAATCAAAGGATGTCGGGCATTTCTCAGTTCCACGATACCCTTGTCATTCATTTCCGGCGCACCTGCCCGCATTTGGTAAGACAATCTTGCCTTTGCGAAAATAACATCCAGACGGGTCAGCACACGGTAACTATCGGAAATATCTTCCCGATGGGCAGCAGCCTCAGCAGACAGCTCTGCCAAAATGCGTTCAATCTCCTTCTTTTCTTTCAGCGCAAGTTCCCGCAAGGCATTGTTGGCATTGACTGCGGACATAGGCTCGATAAACATAGTAGAGCCTGTAGCAGAAACATCATGCACCAAGCCGGGCACATCATTTTTGCACTCGCTCTTCACTGGAACAACGAACCGTCCCTGCCGAATGGTAACAATAGGCTCTCGGAGGAACTTTTGGTAAGAAGGGGAAGAAATCATCTTTTGCAGAGTTTCCCGAATCTTCGCACTCTGCTGCCTCATATGACGGCGAATATCGGAAAGTTCCGGGCTGGCACCGTCTGCGATCTCTTCCTCTGACAAAATAGCCCCGGATATCCGGTCTTCCAGATATTTGTTTGGCGTCAGCATTTGAAACAGAGTTGTAAGGGAATTGGGGGCATCATCCTCATTCCAATAGCTTTTGACCGTTCTTGCGCCTCTCAGGACACCGGCGATCCGAAGAAGCTCTGTCGTAGACAGGCAGCCTCCACGATCTGCCCTTTCCAGAGCTGCATCCACATTTTTAACATCACTAAAGCTGGGGTTACCCTGCACCGCAGACATAGCGCAGGCATCGCTGGTTTCCCGAAGCATTGCCAGAACGTCATCCAGATCGGATGTAGGCCGCAGGTTTAAGCAGGCACTCTTTCCGTCCTGAGAACCGGCGCACTGGGCAAGCATCTCCAAAACACGCCCCAGTTCCAGCTTTTCCATAGATTTATAGTATAATTCAGACATAATAATCTCCTGTACGAAAGGATCCCTTTTATAAAAATCAAAATTTCCCAATATAGGACAGGGACTTATAGAAATCCAGTGCAGAGAAACTCTTTTCAAGCTGTGTGGATAAGTAACTTTCTGTAATTCCACTCAATACTTCCAGAGATTCCTGGGGAAGCTGAAAAGAGAACAGTCTCCCTGGCGGACAATTTGCAATGTATCGCATGGCATCCAGTATTCCCTGATCAATTGGCAGCCGAATGCCCTCCCCTTGGTGGCAATGTCCGCATTGCACTTGACCATCGGCAAGTGAGAAACGGTCAGGGTAGGGATTACCGCAAACTGAGCAACAGTGAAGTTCCGGCAAAAATCCGGCTTGAGATGCTGACCGCAATTCAAATGCACTTTTAACCAAAAGCTGAGGCTTCTTTAACTTTCCCAAAGCATAAAGTGCATTCAGCGTGAGGGACAACAGCTCCGACGACGGCGCATCTTCCTGAGAAAGCACCTCAGCCACCTGTGCAAAGTAAGTACCCAGGGACAGCAGCTCCAACTCACCCCGTAACTCCTCAAAAAGCTCAACAGTCTGAGCCTCGTGAACCGAATACATATCCCTGTTTTCGAACAGAACGAAATCACCGCAGGCAAGAAGCTGGCACGGTGCTTTCATGGGGCTGTTTTTTCCCCGCACCCCCCTGGCCTTCACGGTTATTTTTCCATGTTCTGCTGTCAAAAGAGTGAGAATCTTGTCAGCCTCTTTATAGTGCGTTTCCCTGAGAACAAGCCCTCTTGTCTTCAGATACATTTCCAGCCTCCGTTCTCATAGCTCTGTACAGCAGGTAATACTCCGGAACTCCAGTTTCCAGAAACAGATCCCACATACCTCTTTCGTCCATTGCCGCCTCCCAAATGAATTACTTTCACTGTAGGATTTGCTGCAAAAGTCCCCTTCACCCAAGGAAAATTATTCATCCCTGTATCCAAAATTACGGATTAAGAAGTCGCTATCTCTCCAGTTTTCTTTAACCTTCACCCAGGTCTGCAAATAGACTCTGGTTCCCATAAACTTCTCGCAGTCCACCCGAGCCATAGTAGAGATCTTCTTCAGCATTGCGCCGCCCTTGCCAATAATAATGCCTTTATGGCTTGCCTTTTCACAGTAGATGGTTACTTCCAGGTCAATGATGCCATCATCCCGTTCAGTAAAGCGATTGACTTCTACAGCCGTTCCGTGGGGCACTTCCCGATCCAAACACCAAAGCAGCTTTTCCCTGATGATCTCTGCCATGACCTGCCGCTCAGGCTGATCAGAGGTCATATCCTCAGGGAAAAGCATAGGCCCTTCCTCAGCCAGCTTTTCACACTCTTTGAGCAGTTCTACAACACCTTCGCCTGTCTTAGCGCTAATGGGGATGATAGCTGTAAAGTCCATCTTTTCCGCATAAGCGGAAATGACCGCAAGAAGAGTTTCCTTCTCCACAGCATCAATCTTGTTGATTACAAGAATTACAGGCTCACAGCCCTGCTTTAGCTGTTCCAGCAGAGCCTCCTCCTGGGGGCCAACATTGGCAATAGGCTCAACAAGCAGCAATACACCATCTACCTGAGAAACAGACTGACGGGTAACATTGACCATGTAATCTCCCAGCTTGGTTCTGGGCTTGTGGAAACCGGGAGTATCCACAAAAATAAACTGCGTATTATCCCGATTCACAATGCCGCATATGCGGTTTCTGGTGGTCTGAGGCTTGTTGGAAACAATGGCGACCTTCTCCCCAACAAGATGATTCGTTAAGGTAGATTTTCCCACATTGGGTCTGCCCGCAATTGTTATCATAGCACATTTTGTTGTCATTTTCTTTCTCCTTCCGGACACAAGTCCGTAATCCTATAGTCGTAGCGGCACTGATCCTCCGCTTTATTTTCGTGAAAACCGTTATTCCCGGTATATATGCCGCCCATATGCTCATAAAAGCGGCGAGCGGGCAAATTATGATAATTGCAATGAACGTAGAACTCTGAAAAGCCCAGTCTGATACAGTCATTTTGCAGGCAGGAAAAGGCCCGCCTGCCCAAACCCATACCATGATAGCCCGGCAAAAAGTAGAGATTGCGCAAATAAAACGCTCCATTCTCCGTAGGCCCATAGGAAAAATAGCCTACACACAATTCCTCGTCCATAGCAACATAGCTTATGATCGCAGGGTCATCCAGATTCTTTCGATCTTTTGCCATCTTGCCTGCAAGATCGTAGTTGTCGATCCATTCATCAGGGTAGATTCCCCGGTAGGTTGCAGCCCAAGCTTTTTGACGAGTCGTTGCCCAAAGATAAGCATCCTCAGGCAGTGCCCTTCTAAAAATAACTGTACCCATATCCCTAACGCTTCAAGTCAATGGCGGCAATGACTGCTTCCTCATGCTTACGCATCAAAGCCTTCTGTTCCCCTTCATCCAGATGGTCATACCCCAAAAGGTGAAGCATGGAGTGAATGGTTAAATAGCCAACCTCCCGGCGAGTAGAATGTCCAAATTCCTTTGCCTGGGCTTTGGCTCGCTCCAAAGAAATAGCCATATCGCCCAGGGGACAAAGTCCTGTGCCCGGATCAAGGTAGGCACTCCAATCCGCGGGAAGCTGATCCGGCACAAGGTTAAACATAGGGAAAGACAGCACATCTGTAGGACGGTCTACATTTCTGCTGGCTTTGTTAATGGCATGAATTCCGGAGTCATCTGTAATCAGCACATTGATCTCACAAGGCGCTGTAACGCCTTCAGACTCCAAAGTTGCATTGATGCACTGCCGGATGATCTGCATGGCAGGCACACTTAAAAGTCTGGGCGCATCAAAGGAAATATTGATTTTTGCTCTCATCTCTTATACCCCCTGTAGTTGGTCTTTGGAGCAGGCTTCCCCTCTACCTTCTTCTGCTCAGCCTTTTCATAGGCGTTTATGATCTTCTGTACCAAACTGTGCCGAACAACATCCGCAGCCGACAATGTACAGATCTCAATATCCTCTACGCCCTGCAAAATACGGATGGCATCCTTTAAGCCGCTGACCTTATCATCCGGCAAGTCGATTTGGGTAATATCGCCTGTTATCACGATCTTAGAACCAAAGCCAAGCCGGGTCAGGAACATTTTCATCTGTTCTCTGGTTGTGTTTTGCGCCTCATCCAGAATGATAAAGCTGTCGTCAAGCGTTCTGCCTCGCATATAGGCAAGAGGCGCAACTTCAATGCTGCCTCGCTCCATATACTTCTGGTAAGTTTCGGGGCCAAGCATATCGTAGAGTGCATCATAAAGTGGCCGCAGATAAGGATCAACCTTATTTTGCAGGTCGCCCGGAAGGAAACCCAACCGTTCTCCTGCCTCAACCGCAGGGCGGGTAAGGATGATGCGGTTTACCTGCCGCTCCCGGAAAGCAGCCACCGCCGCCGCAACTGCCAGGTAGGTCTTACCTGTACCTGCAGGGCCTACGCCTATGGTGACAGTGTTCTTGGCAATGGCCTTCATATATTTCTGCTGGCCTACCGTTTTTGCCTTAATGGGCTTTCCCTTTGCAGTGATGCACACCACATCCTGCACCATTTGATTCACTTTTTCGTCGCTGCCTGCCTGCACAAGGCTGATGAGGTACCGAACCTTCTGCTCATCAATTACCTCACCCTTGGAAGCCAAAGCCATTAATCCCTCCAATGTGCGGGCAGCCTGATCTACAGCCTCGGGGGCACCGGATATTTTTAGTTCACTGCCCCTGTTCAGAATATGAACGTTCAGCTCCTGCTCAATTTTTCTGACATTTTCATCCATAGAGCCAAAGACCTCAATGAGATCCTCCACCCTCTCCGCATTTACGATCCGTTCTGTCATTTGTGTCTTCACCTTCAAACCATATAACTTTCTTCTGTCGCGCGATCATTTCCCGACAAGTATAGATTGCGTAAACTTCTGTTGCTTCTTCCCCTTCTGTGAATTGAATCTTCCGATCAATGATTTCTCCGGCAATCATATCCTCCTGCACATAGCTGTCCAGATACTCCGCAATCATGGACACTTGTTGCGCGTCACCGGCACGCTCTACGAGATCATAGGGGCGAAGCCGCTCAATGGCAAGAGAAACCGGTAATCGGTACCCCCCGGGTAGAAGCATATCCTTCACCGTTCTCATTTTATCACAAGTCATACCATAAATTCTACTGTTTCCTAAGATATTTATTTCATTTCTTCCTAAAATTAAATACAAAAACAGCTTTTCATCAGGATGATACACTTTTTGGGAGAAACAGTTGGGTAAAACAGCCCTGATTTCCCTCTGAGTCAGGGCATAGATCTCCCCATTTGCGCTGGTATACAGCACTTGATAGGGATGCTCGATACAGCCGGTTATGAGAATTTCGCCTTCTTTTACTGCCTGACCCACTTGACACAAGGATTGACCCTGCAATGCATCCACAGAAAGAATCACCCCATCTCTGGATGCCACTACATCACCGATGAAGCCCGGATCTACATGATCTTCCGTCAGCGGTTTTTCGCGAATACTAATCGTAACGATGCCCCCGGCATAGTTTATTCCTGCCCATTGCAGGTCAGGAAGTTCTTGCATCAATTGATTCTTAAACTGCTGGCGATTCAAGGAATCTAATCTAACCCAGAATCTTAGTCCGCATTTTTCTCCGGCAGCAAGAACTTCCCGAATTTCCAGGCGATCATTCCCTTCCACACCAACAAACCAAACCCTGTTTGATGCCAGCAAAGCAAACAGCAGAACGGACAAAAAGAAAGCAAGAAATACAACTCTCTTTTTAAGATACCGAAGAAAAAAGACGCCACCCGTTTCGCCAACGACCTTACAGATTTCCCCTCTTTTCTCTGCAAACTGCCTAATCTCCTTTTCTTGTGTGCGGAGGATTGTAAATTGAAGCACCAATGGACCGCTGAGCAGTGGTTCCCCTATTTCAAAACCATTATCCACATAAGTTTGAAGTGCTTTTGCAGGATCTGCGCAGGTCAGTTCAATATTGAGCCGTCCTTTGAAGGGAAAAAGCTTTCTAGCCATGACCATGCTTCCTTTCAAACTCAACACTGTCTATCTTTCCCACAACCACCAAAAGTTTCTTTTGCATTCTTGCAATACGAAGGTTACTTCCCCGCAGAATGACTGCACCAAAACTTACCGGAACGCAAATCCGATTATCCGCATACTCTGTTACACCACCATGATTTTCAATCATAACTCTGTTATGACCTGCAAATTCCAGGATCGGCATCCCCGGCAACAGTTCCGGGGGCAAATCCGCCGCCCCTGCTATTAATTCCAATATGCCCATTCTTTTTTGCAAAATCTCACCCCCAAGTGTTTATAAAAAAGCATATGCATAAAGGAAACAGACTTGCATCATCTGCATAGATTCTCGTGAGGTGATGAACTTGCCCAAAAAACATAGGCGCATATCTGGCGTAATTTCGATTCTGTTCTTCCTCTTTACTGCCATAGTTTTACTTTTTGAGGGCAACCTTTGCAAAGTTGCTGTTGTACAAGGCATTTCGCTGTGTTTACAATCTGTTATTCCATGCCTATTTCCTTTTCTTGTTCTTACTCGCTGGGTAATTGGAACGGACATACCCGACCGGATCTCTTTCAGGCTGGTAAGGCTTATTCGATCCGGTTTTCATTGCTCTGAAAATGGCACGATTTGTATAATATTGGGACTGATTGGCGGCTATCCAATCGGAGCGCAAACAGTTGCACTCACCTACAAGGAAGGGCGCATCACCAGGAATGAAGCTGAGTATCTTCTGAGCTTCTGTAATAACGCCAGTCCCGCCTTCTTCTTCGGAATATTAGGTTCCATTTTCGGATCCATCCAAACATCCATGATCCTTTATGCCATTCATATTATGTCAGCAATACTGACCGGGCTCTTCCTCAGGCCAAAAACAAAGCCTGCATCACATCAGAAAACGGAAGCGCATCAAAACACAAAAAGTACAGGCGGTATCATACCAGCAAGTATCAAATCGCTTGTGATCATTTGTGGATATGTACTTCTATTTCAAATAATTGTTCGCATTGCAGACCATTACCTGGAATTACCAAAAGTTGCTGCTGTAATCGTAACAGGCATTTTGGAAATCACTTCCGGGAGTCTTTCCATGGCGCAGCTTCTTGATGCACCAAGAATCTGTTATTGCCTTGCATCTGGTTTCTTTAGCTTTGGAGGAATTTGCGTTTACCTCCAAGCCAGAACATTTATGCAGGAGGCTGGGCTTGAAGGAAAACTATATCTGTTAGGAAAGACATTGCAAGCAATGATCGCAATGCTTATGACTTCACTTATTGTAATGTTATTTCCTACATTACTACAAACCGTAAAAGAGACACTTTACTTACCAAATCACAAAGGACTCCTGTCCACAATGCTGTGGATGGTTGGGATTTATCTCCTATTATTTGTAATTTGGTGTTTAATTTTACGAAAAAAGACTGGAAAAAAGAATATATATGATGTATAATGGGGGTCAGTGAGGGGGTGCATATCATGTTATTCCGAAAAAAAATCACTCGATCCTGTGAATACTGTGTTCACTGCGCTAAAGTCAGTGACGAACAGATGCTTTGCGCAAAGAAAGGTCTGGTTCCACCGGATGCCCGCTGCCGTAAATTTATGTATGATCCTTTTAAGAGAGTCCCGCCCCGCTTTAAGGCTGTAGATTTTTCAAAATACAGCACTGATGATTTTTTTCTGTGATTTCATACTATAATTTTGACCCCGCCGATTTCGGCGGGGTCTGCTTATTTATGCTTATTCAACATTTTATCTTATGGGCTGCTGAACCAACTGTCATCCCAGGTTACAGCGGCAAACAGATGTGCATCTGCCTCATTGGGCGCATAACCCTCCACAGCAACACGCACAGCTTCATAGTCCCCGGACGCAAGAACTGTTGCCCAAATGCTTCTAAACATCCGCTCCAAAGAATCCCTGTTATCCACAGAATCCTGGGAAAGTACAACAACGCAGGTATTTTCCTCTGTGTAGAGTTCTAACAGTTTTGCTTCCACAGGGATCTCAGTATTGTATCCATTCCTCCGACCGTAGGCAAGAAGTTCCAGCAGGACGGACTCAACAGCCAGTTTGTCAGATGTTTGACGCACCCGTACAGGAACCTTGGAAAGAACCTCCCTGTCACCGCTATATAGATAAATATCCATATCCCGCTCATTCAGGCTGGTGCGAGCCGGGCCAACCGCTGCGGAGTCAAATGTGAGGGGTTCGGAAAGGTCCAAGGCACCATATCGATCCAGTCGCATTCCTTCCAGATATAAAACCAATGAGTCAATCTCATCTAACTGTGTCAGCGTATTGGTAAGAGAAAGAATCGTCATTCTTTGGGCAAGCTCTGTCTTTGGCGCATTTTCCAAAAAAGCTCGGGAAAGGTCCAAATGGCAAACGCCCGCATCAATCTGGATGTTTCTGACATCGGTATCCATAGGGATTGTCTGGGCAAGGCCGCTATCCCCAGGGCCTTGGAGCAAGCCGTGCAGCAAGAGCTGTGTGAGTGATACATGATCATCCTCCACACGAAGTTGCTCCGAAATCAAATATCGGTTATCTGTATCAGAGAAGTACAACAAATAATACATTGAGGTATCGTCACTACCTGCATCTTCCAGCAGAAGATCTTCTCTAGTCATAATAACAGCCATTCTGCCATCCATGGTTGCGCCGTTAGCCGTGATTGATACAGTTTCTATACCATCAAGTTCCAGGCACGTTAGTGTTATACAGGAGCACGCCATGGTTAGATCAATTCCGGATAGCTGAGAAAGTTCCTCCGAAACATTAACCCGTAAACTCTCCCCATCCCGTTGCACCGACAGCAACTCCAGTGATTTAGGGAAAGGTGCCAATAGCTGCTGACCCGACGGGCCATCGAAATAGGCATTCAAGATCCATGGGTAATCGTCTTTGTGACCTTGGGTTTCAAACCATTCACACTCCATAGCCTGACCGGTTGCTTCATAGCGGTCATCAGTGACCTTGTAGTAGAATCTGATGGGGTGAACCATATCCTTTGACGAGGGCTGTTGTCCGCATCCACAAAAAAGCAGCAATGCAAATGCAAGCAGTAATGCGCTTATTCTTCTGGCCATACTTCGTCCACCTCCTCCAGATCAAAGGCCGGGAAGGTCACTGCAAAACAGCTGCCACCTTCTTCCGGCTGTGTAACACAAATGCAGCCTCCATTTCGCAGAACCATTGCATGAACAATTGAGAGACCTAAGCCACTACCGCCCGCTTGGCGGGATCTTGCTTTATCCACACGGTAGAATCTGTCAAAGATGTGTCCAATTGATTCCTGTGGAATACCTACACCGGTATCTGTGACGCTGAGTACCCAATCATTTTCAGATCGTAGGAGATCCACGGTAAGTCTGCCATTGGGCTTATTATATTTGATTCCATTTTCCACAAGATTGAAGATTATCTGGTAAAGGTCATCCTCTACAGTTAGAATCGTTGCACCGGTTACCGCATTGTTGCAAAGCTCAATATTCTGCAGGACTGCAACTGGCTGCAGCATCCGAAACACTTTTTCTACTGTTTCAGAAATATCCACAATTTCCCGTTCCTCTTCCCGCTGGGCATCGACTCTTGTAAGGGACAAAAGCTTTGCAGACATTCTGGTAAGCCTGTCCGCTTCATTTCCAATATCCTGCACAAACTCATGTACAGTTTCCTGATCCATGTCATTCTGTAAAATAGAATCAGACAAAAGTTTAATGGATGTTAGAGGGGTTTTTAGCTCATGGGAGGCATCGGACACGAACTGTCTGCGCCGCTCCTCGGAAGACTGAATCCTCTCTGTAAGAGAGTTAAATTCTCTGGCCAAAACCGAGAGCTCATCTGAGCCATTGTCCTTTAGTCTGTGAGAGTAGTCCCCTTCCCGGATGATCCGAATGGAAGAAAATATCTTTCTCATCCTTCTGGAGAACACCTCAGAAAAGAAAATAGATACAACAATAACCGCGCCCTCTAAAAAAAGGCTGATCCAAAAAATATTATTTTGCAGAGCATGGATCAAAGAACCTTGGTCAGTATCGTACTCCATGAGATATATGCAGCCGACCAGCCGTTCATCCCGGAGGATCGGTGCGGCGGCCTTGCTTTGCAGAACGCCCCCTCGATAAACAGCGTGAAAGACATCGCTTCCTTCCAATGCCCGAACGATCTCAGGTAAAAGGGCAGCCTTGCCAACGGCACTGTCCGCTGTGAGTGTGTCATAAATAACAGTACCCCTTGCGTCTGTGACCAAGGTACGGCTTGCATTCAGCGCATCAACCTGTTCTAATATAGAATTGATCTCCAGAGGGGAAAGACGAGGCAGCTCACCCATAGCTGCAGAGGCAACCAGAACCTTGTCCTGCATGAAGGTCTGCTTGCCACGGAAAATCAGGTTTTGCATCGTTCGTGCCGCATATAGATTCAAGAATACCAGAACCACAGACGTAACAAGTATATAGAGAACAGAGTACCTTAGCTGAGTTCTGCTTAGGTGCGGTACACGCCATTTCTTATGCTTTGAAATAATACCCAACTCCCCACTTTGTCATAATGTGCTTGGGTTGTGCAGGATCTTCTTCCAGTTTTTCCCGGAGCCTTCTGATGTGAACATCAACAGTACGGATCTCGCTGCGGTACTCATAGGCCCAAATGGTATCCAGCAATGCCTCTCTGGAATAAACACGGTTAGGACTTCGCATCAGGAACTCGATCACGTCAAACTCTTTTGCAGTTAAATCAGCAAGCTGTCCGTTCTTGTAGGCATTTCTGCTATCCAGATCCAGGGTAATTGTGCCAACAGATAGTTTTCTGGAAGTATCGGCCGCCTGCTCACTCTTTTCTCCGGCGCCAGTTCTGCGAAGCAGCGCCCGAATTCTTGCTTTTAATTCCAGAATATTAAACGGCTTTGTGAGATAATCATCCGCTCCATGGTCAAATCCCATCAGCTTATCCATATCTTCCGTTTTGGCAGTGAGCATAATAATGGGCACCTGCGAAAACTCACGAATTACGGAACAGGCAGTCAAACCGTCCATCTCCGGCATCATGACATCCAGAACCATGAGCTTAACGTCCGGATCTTTTGCGAATTCCACAGCATCAAGGCCATTGCTCCCAGTTAAAACTTCATATCCTTCACTTTGCAGATTAAACCGAATCCCCTTTACCAAGAGGGCTTCATCATCCACTACAACAATCTTCATAATCCTTTACCTCACTGTTATTAGATCCTTGATTTCAGCAAACATTTTTTCGCCGATGCCGCTAACCTCCATCAGCTCTTCTATGGCAAGAAAATATCCATGCTCCAACCGGTAGTCAACAATTCGCTGCGCAATCACCTCACCAATACCGGGAAGCGCATCTAATTCCTGAGCCGTGGCCGTATTGATATTCAACTTTTTCTGACTGGTTATGTATACAGGCTTCTCTGTTGGAGAAACTGCTGCCTCCGTGACCGGCGGCGGCAATGTAGATGCCTCTGCTACATATGCAGTATTCCGAGCAGCATTCTTGCCTATAAAGATTCCAAATATAAATGCAGCGATCACAAGCACGGCAGATATAAATATAAAAGGAAATTTAATCTGTTTCACAGTTATTACTCCTGTTCCGGTTGACATATCGGTTCAAAGGCTGATATAATATGATGGTTCATATAAGTATTATACACTTTTTCCCCCATTACGGCAAGCGGGGAGCGAATTTTTCATGGAGAAACGCAAATGAAAAGATCAATAATTTCATTGTTTTGTGCCTTGTTTGTCCTTTCGAGCTGCCTTTTGCCCAAGGTATATGCTACGCAGGCAGACGGCGAACCCACCGAAGCTACAGAACAGGCAGAAGAAACACAACCGGAAAGCAATCCGCAATACACCGATGTAAAGACCGGAAGCAGTATTGGCCTGGACGCAACCGGCGCTCTATGTGGCCCCTACGATACCGATTTCAATGCCGCTGCCATTTTGCTCTATGAAATGAACTCCGGAACTATGGTTTATGCCAAAAACATCGACGGCCTGCGCTATCCCGCCTCCCTGACGAAGGTAATGACTTGCCTGTTGGCTCTGGAACTGGGCAATTTGGAAGACTCCGTTACAGTCAGCGAAGGCGCATTAAAGGGCCTACATCCCAACGGAAGCAGTGCCAAGTTGATTGCCGGTGAGATCTTCACCCTAGACCAGCTTCTCTACTGCCTGATGATTCAATCTGCCAATGACTCTGCTCCTGTAATTGCTGAACACCTTGCAGGCAGTGAGGAAGCCTTTGTGGAGCTTATGAATGAGAGAGCCAAAGAGCTTGGATGTACCGGCACTCATTTTGAAAATACCCACGGTTTGCATAATGATAACCACTTCACCACAGCACGGGATATGGCAAAGATCTTTACTGCCGCTCTGGGGCACGAAAAATTCCGGGAAATCTACGCTACCACCCGCTATGAGATTCCCCCCACTAACATGAACGAAGATACCCGTATCCTTTCCACCACCAACTATTTGATTAGCACCAATGTCACCGCCTCCTATTATGACAGCCGTGTCATCGGCGGCAAGACCGGCTTCACCACACCCGCAGGCCGCTGCGTTATGGTCACTGCAGAAAAAAACGACCTGCGATATCTGTGTGTTGTAATGGGTGCCGAGAACATTATGACCCAGGAAATGACTGTCTATGGCAGTTTTATCGTTGCATCTGATGTACTGGATCTGGGCTTTAAGGACTATACCCTTGCAGAAGTTATCTCTCCTTTGTCCCCTGTGGCACAAGTACCTGTGAGTGGTGCTTCAGAATCCGTTGTTTTAGCACCATCCGCCTCTATTACTACCCTTTTGCCTAAGAACTATGATCCAACCCTCCTTAGCACCACCTTTGTTCTGAGCGACCCCAACGGACTCAGCGCCCCCTTGGCGGCGGGTCAAAAAGTGGGCACAGCCCAGCGTTATTACGGCTCTGTGTGTATCGGAGAAGTTCCCCTGGTTACAGTCACCGATGTAGATAAGCAGGTATTGACTACCCACGAACCGACACCGGAAATGCCAACCCAGGAAGTTCAGGAAAGCCCCTGGAAGACCGTTGTTATGATCCTAATGGTACTCTTCGTCTTTTTGATCCTCCTTTCCTTCTATACCGCCTGGGCGCGCTACCAAAGAAAGAAGCGCCGTCAACGCAGAAGAAAGCAGGTATGATCATGCTGAACTGGACAGAATTAGAGCATAAATGCAAGAGTTGCCAACAATGTCCTTTGCATGAAACAAGAACCAATGTGGTATTTGGCGTAGGCCCTAAAAAAACTGACATCCTGTTTGTAGGGGAGGGGCCAGGCCAGCAAGAAGATCTACAGGGTGAACCCTTTGTTGGTGCAGCTGGTAAATATTTGGATGAAATTCTGAATATTATAGATTTAGGACGGCATAACTGCTACATCGCAAACATTGTAAAATGCCGTCCTCCTATGAATCGGGATCCCTCCGAGGAAGAGCAAAGTGCCTGTATTGGGTATCTGCGCAATCAATTCGCCTTAATCCAACCAAGGGTTGTGATCTGTCTTGGCAGGATCGCTGCTATGCGTCTGATCAGTCCCGACTACCGCATTACCAGGCAGCATGGAACCTGGGTAGAAAAAAACGGCGTATGGATGACTGCAATTTATCACCCCTCTGCCCTTCTTCGTGACCCCACCAAGAGACCGGAAACCTTTCGTGACCTTCTGTCCATCCGTTCCAAGCTTAGGGAACTGGGAATTCATCCTGAAGATTTCAAGATCAATTTGTAAATCAGTAATCGGAGGTAATTAACATGAAATATAACATCCGAATATTGGCTCTTTTTCTGTGCATAGCTGTCCTGCTTTCCGGCTGTTCAATCTCATTGGAAAGCGTCGGGCTGGGTAAACTCTCCAAATTCATCGGTAACGACCCTATTATTTGTCGTGTTACAGCAAAAGATGGCCAGCTTTTGACCATGGAGGTGCTGTCTCCTGACAGTCACTATGACGAGGGCGATGTTCTCTATGTGCAGTATAGCTCCATAACCGGTGCAAAAAGCATCTCTGTGGGTGACACGGTAACCTTCACATACGACTATATTGAAGACGTCACTGTTATGGAAAAAGAACCGTTCATTAAGGCAGAAAGCATTACCCCAACAGAGTATATTCCACCGGTCACCGAAGAAGATGCAGATGAATAAACGAAAGGGGTGCAGCCTGCATTGGCCGCGCCCCTAATGTTTACGCTTTTACTTGAATACCAACATGGTAGGAAACGGAACCGGCCTGATTCTGCTCGATCTGAATGTCATAAAATACATCCAGATAACCGCCCTGCTCGTTGATTTCGTATTTGATCTTTCTGGCAACAATTCCAATCATCAGCGCCCCAAAATCCATTTGATACAGAGAATCATGGCGCACATTTTCCTCAAACTCCATGACAGATTGAAGCGCACCGGTGCGTTCCAAATGCACCATATTGGGCTGTACTCGGAAATTTGTCTGAACACCCTCTAAGCCGGTCAAGGCACTTTCTTCATAAGTGATTCTCCAGGCGTTTTCACCAATCCTGCTCAAAACCCCCTCCGTGGTTAGTTCAATCAGATCAGCCTGCTGTCCTTCATATCGCTGTTCACTGCGAATACTTAATAAAACCGGTATATCCATACTATCAAGCCTCAAGCGCTAAGCCGATCAGCTTGTCGATCAGCTCTCTATAAGGAATCCCACTGGCCTCAAAGAGCTTCGGATACATAGAGATAGAGGTAAAGCCGGGAAGTGTGTTGATCTCATTAAAGACGACCTCCTGTCCCTCATAGGTTACAAAGAAATCTACTCTGGAAAGACCCTGTGCCCCAATGGCAGAATAGATACGAACTGCAGCCTGTCTGACGATTTCAGCGGTTTCATCAGAAATTCTGGCAGGAATGTACGCCACAGAGGTATCCGTAATATACTTTGCCTCATAATCATAAAAGTCCGCACCGGAATCGATCTCACCGCAGATAGAGGCAACAGGACACCCATTACCCATAACAGCCACCTCTACCTCTCTGCCATGGATAAACTCTTCCACAAGGATCTTTTTGTCGTACTTACCGGCAAAGAGCAGCGCAGCTTCCAGACTTTGACGATCCTTGGCCTTGGATACGCCCACAGAAGAGCCTGTACTGGCAGGCTTTACAAACACGGGGTACTGGAAACGGTTTTCCAGATTAGCAACAATTCGTTCCATGTGTCCCTGCAATTCTGCAGTCCACACGAGTTCCCAAGCTGCTTGACGAACCCCTGCCTGATCAGCAACCAGTTTGGTAAGCGTCTTATCCATAGCAACAGCAGACCCTGCAACATGGCAGCCAACATAGGGTATACCGGCAAGCTCCAAAAGGCCCTGCACTGTGCCGTCCTCTCCGTTCTCACCATGGAGAACAGGGAAAACAACATCTATCTTCTGTTTCACCACACTCTCCCCTTCAAAAGTCAGAAGCCACTGACCCCGTACAGGAGAAATCGCAACTTGGCGGTTCGTTTGCTCATTGATCCATGAACCGGAGGGAAGTGCGCCAAAATCTTTTCCACCATAGAGAATCCACTGGCCCTCCTTAGTAATTCCGACAGGGTAGATATCATATTTATCCTTATCCATGGTATTAAGCACAGACTCCGCAGAGCGCAAGGACACCTCATGCTCCGGAGAAATGCCGCCAAACAGCACGCAAACGCTTAATTTTCCCATACAAAATACCTCATTTCACAATCAAAGATCTAATATACTATACGATATTGCCGTCAAGAATACAAGAATATTTTACGGCTATCCCATAGCAAAAGTCAAGTGCGCTGCAGCGAAAGATCCGCAGCGCACAGTTATTATGCCTCAAAATCAGCAGGCTTTTCCTGTATCAGACCAAAATGATGTAAAATCGCATCAGCGATCCTTACGCAGGCATTGCCGTCGCCATAGGGGTTGACTGCTTTCGCCATCTTTTCGTAAGCAGAACGGTTGTCCAAAAGCTCCTGTGTTAGTTCTACAATACGATCCTTATCAACACCGGCAAGCTTTACCGTCCCGGCATCAATGGCTTCAGGCCGTTCCGTTTCTTTCCGCAAAACCAAAACAGGCTTACCCATAGCAGGCGCTTCTTCTTGCAGACCACCGGAATCGGTAAGAACCAAATAGGAACGAGCGATCAAGTTGTGCATCTGCGCTACATCCAAAGGTGCGACCAGATGCACCGTAGGAAGGTCACCTAGATTCCTCTTGGCACACTCCTGTACAACCGGGCTCAAATGAACCGGATATACAATCTCAACACCCGGATTCTTCAAAGCAACGGAACGGACCGCAGACATAATTGCTTCCATGGGCTCACCGTAGTTTTCTCTGCGATGGCATGTAAGTGTAATTACCTTTTTGTGCGCAAAATCCATATTGTCAAGCACAGGGATACCAAAAGTAAAGTTCTCTTGAACCGTGGTCTTCATGGCATCAATTACAGTATTGCCTGTGATATAGATTTCACCGGAGACCGCTTCTCTGCGAAGGTTCAGGGCATTGGACTTCGTGGGAGAAAAGTGCAGCGTTGCAATATCACCAACCAAAGTTCTGTTCATTTCCTCCGGGAAGGGTGAATACATATCATAGGTTCTCAGTCCGGCTTCAACATGGCCTACGGGGATCTGGTGGTAGAAAGCTGCCAGCGCCCCCGCAAAGGTAGTGGAAGTATCACCATGCACAAGAATCAGATCCGGTTGGGATTCCTCAAATACCTTCTCCATGCCCAAAAGGGTCTTGGTTGTGATCTTAGACAGAGTTTGCTGTTTCTCCATGATATCCAAATCGAAATCCGCCTGGAGATTAAATATCTCCATAACGGAATCCAGCATTTGCCGGTGCTGACCAGTAAGACAGCAAATACTTTCAAACTCCGGTCTGGCTGCAAGCTCCAGAACCAGCGGTGCCATCTTGATTGCCTCCGGTCTGGTACCAAAAACAGACATAACTCTGATTTTTTTACTTATCATCCACATCCACCTCTTCTGTCTTCTCCGGAGACTCCATCTCAGTTTCTTCCGGCGCCGTAGCCACAGTGTTTGGCTTGAAGATCATTCTAAAGCCCAAGATACCAACCACAAAAATGGTACCGATCAGAAACAGTGACTTTACCTCGCCGGAAGAAGTCAGTACTACCGCAGCCAATCCTAAAAATGCTGTCAACATATAGGTAATGGCTACAGCCTGCTTCTGAGAGAAGCCCATATCGATCAAACGATGGTGGATATGCCCACGGTCTGCCTGCATTGGATTCTGGTGTCTGGCAAGTCTGCGAATAATTGCAAAGCAAATATCAAAGATAGGAATACCCAAAATCAAGAATGGGACAGCAAAGGAGATAATGGCATACAGCTTAAACATGCCCTGAATGGACAGGCACGCCAATATAAAGCCAAGGAAAGTCGAGCCGGTGTCACCCATAAAAATCTTGGCAGGGTTAAAGTTATAGGGAAGGAAACCCAGACAAGAGCCTAAGAGTGCAGCAACAATAATGGCAATGTTGCTCTCAGCGACCAACAGGGCAATCACAAGCTGTGTACCGGCAGATATAGCTGAAACACCAACTGCCAAGCCATCCAACCCATCGATAAAGTTCACCGCATTGGTAATGGCAACAATCCAAATGATCGTAACCGGAATTGACCAGTTGCCGATATCCAAATAACTTACATCACTGGTAAAAATAGGATTGGTAATGTACCGAATGGTACAGCCATGGGCAACTACAATGCAGGCTGCCAAAATCTGCACGATGAACTTGACGGAGGCGCGGAGTGTCAGGCAGTCATCCAACACGCCCAAAACAACGATAATAATGCTGCCAATGAGAACCCCCCGGAGTTGTCTGTTGATATCTCCAAAAACAAGCACCGTTAATACAAACGCAAACGCAATAGCCAGACCACCAAGACGGGGTATAGGGTGTTTGTGCATGCGGCGGTTATCCTTGGGGACATCTACAGCACCCACTTTAACTGCCATTTTCTTAACAACCGGTGTTGCGGCAAAGGCGATCAGGCCGGAAACCAGAATCGCCAACAGCAGCACCAGATAATACGGAAGTGTATTCATACCTTTACCTCGGTAATGGTAACATCACGACGAAATGTGTACCTTTATTGTTCTTCAGTCATTTTTGAATATACCGAATCGTCGAAAATCCCTTAATTTTACAAAATTACAGGAGCTTCTCCAGTGCGGCAAGACGGACGCAAATACAGAAGATCTCCATTGCCTGCTCCAGTTCTTTTACAGGAGGCAGACTGGGTGCAATACGAATATTGCTGTTCACGGGATCCTTGCCGTAGGGATATGTCGCACCGGCAGCGGTCATAACCACACCAGCCTGAGCGCAAAGTTCCAAAATCCGCTTTGCAGTACCCTCTACACCGTAGTAGGAAACAAAGTAACCGCCAGTGGGTCTTCTCCACCAACCCAAACCTCTGGGGGCCAGTTCACGATCCATGATATCCAGAACCGTATTGAACTTGGGTCTGAGAATATCGCCGTGTCTCTTTGCGATCTGCAGGGTAGTTTCCTTATCCTTCATGTACAGCACATGACGAAGCTGGTTCAACTTGTCAGCAGAGATCATCTGCACAGACAGGTGCTTTTCCAAATACTTCATGCTTTCACGGGAAGCAGCCAGGACAGAGATACCTGCACCGGGATATGTCAACTTGGAAGTGGAAGCAAATTCAATAGCCATGTTGGGATTACCGGCTTCGGCGCAAAGACGGAGAATGTCCTCAAAGGGAACAAACTCACCTTCAAACTCATGGACACAGTAAGCGTTATCCCACATGACGACAAAGTCCTTTGCAGCGGGCCGCAGGGCAGCCATACGATGCACAGTCTGCTGGGAATAGATAATGCCGTCAGGGTTAGAATACTTAGGAACACACCAAATACCCTTCACTGCAGGATCCTTTACAAGTTCTTCCACCAGATCCATATCAGGGCCTTCATCGTTCATGGGAACGGGAATCATTTCGATTCCAAAAGAACCGGTAATGGTAAAGTGACGGTCGTAGCCGGGAACAGGGCACAGGAACTTCACCTTATCCAGTTTGCACCAGGGCATCTCACTATTTACCAGTCCATGACACCATGCAATATTGATAACATTATACATAAGGGTCAGGCTGGCATTGCCACCGACAAATACCTGCTCTGCCTCGCAGCCAAGCAGATCAGCCCAGAAGCGCTTTGCGCAGGGCAGGCCGGACAGCTCACCGTAGTTTCTTGCATCGATACCATCGACACGGCACTGCTCTGTGCTGTTCAAAACAGTCAGCAGGCCTTCCATGGTATCAAGCTGCTCTGCACCGGGCTTGCCTCTAGCCATGTTCAGCCGCAGGCCAAGACCCTTCCACTGCTCAAAGCTGGCAAGAACTGCCTCGTACTCCTGCCGAAGTTCCGCAGGGCTCATAGAATGATAATGCTTCATGATAATACCTCCACAGAAAAAAGTATATAGTTTCCCTCTTAACATGAGATTATACCACAGTTGTACTTCCATTTCAATTGCTTATTTGTAAAAAAATTAGAAAATTCATCAAATAACTACACGCCGACAAAATTAGAATCCATGATCCCAAATGTGTAACTGAATAAAGGAAGCCTTTAATCCAGATACAAATTGCGACTATATTTATGATTCTTCGACTTGCTTTTCCGGGCAGAATCGTATACAATAAGCGAGTAATAATTATGCTCAATGAAAACGAGCGGAAGAACCAATTGGGAGGAATGAGCGCATGAAATATATTTTCATCACCGGCGGCGTTGTTTCCGGCCTTGGAAAAGGCATTTGCGGTGCATCCCTGGGCAGACTCTTGAAGCAAAGAGGCCTTAGAGTCCGCAATCAGAAATTTGATCCCTATCTGAATGTTGACCCCGGAACCATGAGTCCTTATCAGCACGGTGAGGTATTTGTTACTGATGACGGAGCAGAAACTGACCTTGACCTTGGTCACTATGAACGCTTTGTAGACGAAAGCCTAACTGCCAACTCCTCTGTTTCTGCCGGCAAGATCTATTGGTCTGTACTGAATCGGGAGCGGGACGGCGGCTACCTGGGCCGCACTGTACAGATCATCCCTCACATTACTGATGAAATCAAGCGCAAGATCTACGATATGGGTAACGAGGATGTAGATGTTGTAATCTCTGAGATTGGTGGCACCGTTGGTGACATCGAGAGCCAGCCTTTCCTGGAAGCCATCCGTCAGGTCGCAGCAGAGCAGGGACGCAGAAATGTTCTGTTTATCCATGTACCCCTTATCGTTCAGATTCCCGGCAGCGATGAGCTGAAATCCAAGCCCACCCAGCATTCTGTCAAGGAGCTTCTTTCAATTGGTATTCAGCCTGATATTTTGGTGTGCCGCAGTGATGTTCCCTTTACAGAAGACATCCGTTCAAAGATCAGCCTGTTCTGTAATATAGAGCCCCGTTGTGTCATTCAAAACTCTACCGCATCCACCCTTTACGAAGTCCCGCTTATGCTGGCTAAGGAGGGTTTGGATCAGGTTGTGTGCGAGAAGCTACAGTTGGATACAGATAAGCCTGACCTGACTGCCTGGACTGCTATGGTACAGAAGATTAAGAAGGCACACAAGAAGGTGCAGATCGCTCTGGTTGGCAAATATGTGCAGCTTCACGATGCCTATTTGTCCGTAGCAGAATCCCTGTTCCACGCAGGCACAGAGCATGATGCTGTCGTTTCTATTAAGTGGGTAGATTCGGAATCCGTAACTGCCGACAATGCCAAGGATATCCTTTCGGACTGCAATGGCATACTTGTGCCAGGCGGATTTGGTGACCGGGGTGTTGAAGGTATGATCGCTGCTGCACAGTATGCCCGTACCAGCGGCACACCCTATCTGGGCATCTGCCTTGGTATGCAGATCGCTGTAATCGAGTTTGCCCGCCATGTGGCAAATCTCACTGGTGCGCACTCTATGGAGTTTGATGAGTACTCCCCCTACCCCGTTGTTCACTTGATGGAGGATCAGGTCAATATCACCGCCAAGGGCGGCACAATGCGTCTGGGCCAGTATCCCTGTGTTTTGAAGGAAGGCTCCAAGGCGGTCGCCCTTTATGGCTCTGCCGAGATTTCTGAGCGCCATCGCCATCGCTATGAATTTAACAACAGCTTCCGTAAGCTACTGACCGAAAAGGGGCTTGAGCTTGCCGGCCTGTCCCCTGACGGCACACTGGTAGAGATTATTGAGAATCCCAAGCATCCCTGGTTTGTTGCCTGCCAGTTCCATCCTGAGTTTAAATCCCGTCCTGATCGTCCCCATCCCCTGTTCAACGGCTTTGTAGGGGCATCTCTGGAGCATATGGGATAATTTTCAAGCCATTCAAAACGGCCCGGGCAAATCGCCCGAGCCGTTTAATATTGCTCCTGTTCTGTTACACATTCATTTTTAATGCGGGAAACGATATATTGAAGTCCTTCGATTACTCTGGGGCGGATATCACCTCCAACCAGTAGGTACATAATATCATCACCAGCGGAAAGGTTGCCCTCATTCAGCCAAAGGCGCACATGGTAGATCCCCTGAATCCTCTGTGCTGCCTCAAGAACAGCCTTTACCTTCTGTCTGTCATAAGAAAAGTGCATGCCGACAACTGGCATAGAGGTCTCCCCCAAGCGCACTTGAGCCTTTGCTGTACTGCGCACAACACCATTATGCAGCAGGTACATTCCTATTTTCCCCGAACACTCTAAAGCCTTGGCTTCTTTGAGCCATTCATCAACAGACGGTTTCTCAATACATAATTCCATGATTTATATCCTTTAACAGCTCAAAACTCTATCTATTTATTCCCCTCTGCATTCGGCAGAGGGGAATAAGCTTTTTACATAAAACGATTATCAACGAACCAAGTGTTCCAAGGCAGCCCTTGCAGCCTCCTGTTCAGCTCTTTTCTTGCTGCTGCCAACGCCCACGCCTACAACCTCACCATTCAGAAGCACCTCAACAGTGAACTCCTTTGCATGATCCGGGCCGGACTCCCCTGTCAGGGAATACTGAATAAGCTGATTCTTTTTTTGCTGCACAATCTCCTGGAACTGGGTCTTATAGTCTGCATTTCGAGGATTTTCTACAGGAATATCCGTCAGGATCAATCTGTGAATCATGTCTGCTGCAGACGAGAAACCACCGTCCAGATATGTTGCAGCCAAAACAGACTCCACAGCATCAGCCAAAATGCTGTTGCGTGTCCTACCTCCCCCTTGTTCCTCGCCGTGCCCTAAAAGAAGGTAGTCCCCCAACTTTAGCTGTTTGGCCACCCTTGCTAAAGCTTTTTCGCACACCAGATCTGCCCGAATTTTGGACAGTTCACCTTCCGGGCGGTTGGGAAAGGTTCGATACAGATGCTCTGCAGTGACCATTCCCAGAACTGAGTCTCCCAGAAATTCCAGACGCTCATTGCTGGCAAGGCTATCACGCCAGCGCTCATTTGCATAGGAGCTATGAGTCAGGGCATTGCGAAGCAGGGTTATATTTTGGAAATGATAACCCAGTGCCTCCTCCAGATCCTTAATCATTTACAGAAGTCTCCTTCAATTCGCTAAGTTTATGTAAAGCCTCTTCTAAATCCTTACTCATATCTCGCTCAACAGCCTGAATCGCCATACGAACAGCACTACGGAATGCCCGGGCATCGGAAGAACCATGGGCCTTGATCACAGGTTTGCGAATACCTACCAGCTCTGTACCTCCAACTTCCCGGTAATCCAGAAGAGAGAGCATATCCTTCACCCCGGGCTTGCACAGAAGATAGCCGATCTTAGAAAAAAGATTTCTCTTAAACATCCGTTTCATGAGTGATCCCATGAACACAGCCGTGCCTTCCACCGTCTTTAGGAAAACATTGCCGGAGAAGCCGTCGGTAACAATGACATCAACATCGCCCATAAGGGCATCTCTGCCTTCCACATTTCCCACAAAATTGATAATTCCGGCTTCGCTTACCCGGGTCAGAAGCTTGTAGGCATCCTTTTGCAGTTCTGTTCCCTTGCTCTCCTCTGCACCGTTGTTCAGTAGTGCGACTCTGGGAGACTGGATCCCACGCTTGTTCATGTACAGGGAGCCAATGACACCAAATTGGAGCAAAAACTCCGGCGTACATTCTGCATTGGCTCCACTATCAATCAAGAGTGTCTGGCCTCCGGCTTTGTTAGGCATAATGGGGCCAAAAGCACCTCGACGCACGCCCCTTACCCGCTTTACCAGGAGGGTGCCGCCGGTTAGCAGTGCCCCTGTATTACCGGCAGAAACAAAAGCATCACCCTGACCGTCAGTCAGCATTTTTAGGCCAACAATCATAGAGGAATTCTTCCGCTTGTGGATAACGGAAGTGGGGTCGTCATGCATATCCACCACATCATCCGCATTAGCGATCTCCATTCCCTTGGGTAAGTCCTCAATATTATGCTTACGCATCACACTGAGGATTTCTTCCCCTCGGCCCACCAGAGTGATCTCAACATCAAATTCCTTGTGAGCTTGCAGTGCACCTAAAACAGCAGCCTCAGGAGCATAATCGCCACCCATGGCATCCAAAATGATCTTCATGGTATTACACCTCTTCTTTATATTCCTGCTTCAATCAATTCATCCAAAACCGCCAATGCCCGCTGAGCAATCGCAAGGTTTTTCTGTGCCTTACCCCGGATACGCTGATTCAGAGGCGCAATAATGCCGAAATTCACATTCATAGGCTGGAAATCCCGAACGGACTCATCGCTGACATAAAGCCCCAATGCACCCACCGCTGTTTCCTTGGGGAACTCCGGGGGATTCTTACCTTGCACCTTTGCCGCCATGGCAATGGCAGCAAGACAGCCGGACGCCGTGGATTCTACATATCCCTCAACACCGGTCATCTGACCGGCAAAGGCTACCATGGGATCTCTGCGATCTGCATAAAATCTGTCCAGCAGCTTGGGCGACTGGAGGAAGGTGTTTCTGTGCATCACGCCGTAGCGCACAAACTCCGCATTTTTCAGGGCTGGGATCATGGAGAACACTCTCTTTTGCTCCGGGAAACGCAAATGCGTCTGGAAGCCTACAATGTTATAGACAGAGCCGTCAGCATTATCCTTTCTAAGCTGAACAACAGCATAAGGCTCTTTACCTGTCTTGGGATCCTTCAAACCTACCGGCTTCATAGGGCCATAGCGGAGGGTATCGTAACCCCGTCGAGCCATGACCTCAACCGGCATACAACCTTCAAAAACATTTTTATCTTCAAAGCCGTGGACTTCTGCTTCCTCTGCGGTAATGAGAGCATGGTAGAAGGCATCATACTCTTCTTTGTCCATGGGGCAGTTGATATAGTCAGCCGTACCCCGATCATAGCGGGAAGCGAACCAGGCAGATTCCATATCAATGGATTCCGCAGTGATGAGGGGTGCTGCAGCATCAAAGAAGTGCAGATAGTCCTCCTGTCCGAAGTATCTGGCAATGGCATCGGACATAGCATCGCTGGTCAGAGGGCCTGTGGCAATAATAACAGGGCCTTCCGGAACCTCCGTTACTTCACCGTCAACCACAGAAATAAGAGGGTGATTGCGGATCTTATCTGTGATCCACTGGGAAAACCCATGACGGTCAACCGCAAGACATCCACCCGCTTCGACTCTTGTAGCATCTGCTGCCTGCAAGACAATGCTGTCCAGCTTCCTCAGTTCTTCCTTCAAAAGGCCAACTGCATTTTCCAGACGATCTCCCCGAAGAGAGTTGGAGCAAACCAGCTCTGCAAAACCTTCGCTGTGGTGGGCAGGGCTCATTTTATGGGGCTTCATTTCAAACAGCCGCACAGGAATACCCCGCTTTGCAAGCTGCCATGCAGCTTCACATCCGGCTAACCCCGCACCTATTACTTTTACTTCTGTCATTGTTTATTCCTCCCCGCCCCTTTTAGTCGTTTTTACGGGTGGTCTTCTTTGCTCCAGCCGTTTTCGAGCCGGCCTTCTTTTTAGTTGCAGTCTTTCCCTTGGTCTTAGCCTGTTCCTGCTCCGGGGCAGCACCTTCTTGCTCCTGCTCAGCAGTCTTTTTCTTGTAATACCCGCGCTGATCTTCCGGCAGGAAATTGGGACATTTTTCATTGATGCAGAAAGGCTTCATTCTGCCTCTACCGGACTTTTTGAACATGGTCATACCGCAAGACGGGCAGTCCAGTTCTGTAGGGATATCCCAGGTCATAAAGCCGCACTCAGCACCCTTTTCGCAGGCCACGTAAGCATAGCCCTTCTTGGACTTCCGCTTCAACATTCCATGTCCGCACTTGGGACATCTACCGGGCATCCGCTCGACAATAGGCTTCGTGTTGGTACATTCCGGGAATCCCGGGCAAGCCAGGAATCTGCCAAAACGCCCAATCTTAATAACCATATTTCTGCCGCAGATCTCACAAACTTCTGTAGAGACCTCATCGGGCACTTTAATGCGGGTATCCTTTAAGGCCTCCTCTGCATCTTGCATCTCCCTGCTAAACTCGGTATAGAAATCCCTTAGAACATCCTTCCACTTGAGAAGGCCGCTTTCTACATCATCCAGTTTATTTTCCATGTTAGCAGTAAATTCCACATCGATAATATCGCGGAATCTTTCAATCATCAGTTCCGTGACCACTTCCCCCAAGGGTGTGGGCATCAGTCGTTTATCTGCCTTAATGACATAGTCCCGATCCTGGATTACAGCAACAGTTGCGGCATAGGTCGAGGGCCTTCCGACACCTTTTTCCTCCATGGCCTTGATCAGCATAGCCTCGGTATACCGGGCTGGAGGTTGTGTGAAGTGCTGCTGCTTCAAAATATTGTGGAGGTTGAGGCTTTCGCCCTGATTCAGATCAGGCAAGGGAGAACCCACTGCCTCCCCTTCTTCGTCCTTACCTTCCTCATAGACCGCCAAAAAACCCGCAAACTGCACGCTCTGGTGAGCGGCCTTGAAAATGTGCCCCTGACACTCAGTATCGATGGAAACCGTATTATAGACAGCATTGGCCATCTGTGTAGCAAGGAATCTGCTCCAAATCAGCTTATACAAGCGGTACTGATCCTTAGTCAGGGAATTGCGGATACTCTCAGGATCTAATTCCACACGAGTGGGACGGATGGCTTCATGGGCATCCTGGGCGCCGGATTTGGTCTTAAACTGGTGGGGCATACCGTAATAGTAAGCATCACCAAAACGGCTGTAAATAAAATTACGGGCAGCAGCACAGGCCTCATCGGAAAGACGCAGGGAGTCCGTTCTCATGTAGGTGATTAGACCCGTGGTACCTTCACCATCAACATCAACGCCCTCATAGAGTTGCTGTGCAACAGACATAGTAAATCTGGGTGTCATCCCCAGCTTCCGGGATGCCTCCTGCTGCAAGGTAGAAGTGGTAAAGGGAGGGGCAGCAGTGCGAGTCTTTGTTCCCTTTTTCACATTCAAAACAGTAAAGGGCTTCCCTTTAATACTTCTAATGATCTCATCAGCCTCAGCCTCAGAAGCCAGCTCTCTTTTCTTCTCTTCTCCAAAGTATCTGGCACGGAAAGAGCCGGTCTTCCCGATCCTGTCCAGATCCACATCCAAAGTCCAGTATTCTCTGGGCACAAAGGCACGAATTTCGTTCTCCCGTTCCACTACCATTCTGGTGGCAACGGACTGCACACGGCCGGCAGAAAGACCTCTGCGCACCTTCTTCCAAAGGAAAGGGCTGAGCTCATAGCCTACAATACGGTCAAGAATTCGCCGTGCCTGCTGGGCGTCTACCAGGTCATAGTTAATATCTCTGTAATTTCGGATCGCCTCTGAAACAACCTTTTTGGTAATTTCATTGAAGGTAACCCGCCTGGTCTTACTGGCCGGAATCTCCAGCAGCTCCCTAAGATGCCAGGAAATCGCCTCACCTTCCCGGTCAGGGTCGGTTGCCAGATAGACAATATCTGCACGCTTGGATTCCCGGCGAAGGTCAGAAATAGTCTCTTCCTTACCGGGTACGGGACGATAGTCCGGAATGAAATCATTTTCGAGATCCACACCCATTTTGCTTTTAGGCAAATCACGCAAATGACCCATGCAGGCCTTAACCGTGTATTTCGGTCCTAAATATTTACCAATGGTCTTCGCCTTGGATGGCGATTCCACAATTACCAGATTTACAGCTTCTTTTGCCATGAAATCCTCCAAGAATCATTGCCCATTATGCCTTGGGCAGAGTATAAAACTTCCCCGGGTGCCGGACAACCAGGCCCTTTACCTCCAAGAGGGTCAGAGCAGCAAGAACACCGGATGTTCCAACACCACTCTGGTTGATGATCTCATCTACATGCTTGCGCTCACTGGACAGTGTTTTCCAAACCGCCTGTTCATCGGGGCTCAAACCTTCCGGCATCACAGGTTCCTGCGGGAGAGCCTGGGACACCTTCTGTCTTTTGTCCTCAATATAAGTCGTTTGCATCAACTTGTCAACAGTGTGATCAGACCTTTTAGAAATTTCCGGAGACATAATTGGAGAATCCACCGATAAATGCAGTGCTTGTGCAAGAATCGGAGAATCTTTCGGCAGGCCGGAATAGGCCGCATATTCTTTCACCCAGTCAATGCCACCCTGCCAATGATGTACCTTTCCGGGGAACAAATGCTCATATTCCTTCATTACATCCCAGCCGCAGCGAACTGCAATGGCCCCGCTGGCCAAAAGCTGATTCGCGCCTGCGCTCTGTGGTGAATTCACATTTCCAGGAACAGCAAATACATCCCGTCCCTGTTCCAGGGCGTGCCTTGCTGTAATCAGCGCTCCGCTTCTCTCCCCTGCTTCAACCACCACAACTCCGCAGCTCAAGCCGCTGATAATGCGGTTTCTCTTAGGGAAGGAAAACTTTGTGGGTCTTGTTCCGGGTGGATACTCAGAAATCAAACAGCCTGTGCGCTCAAGCTGCTTGCGTGCATACTGTGTTGCACTGGGATAACCAATATCAACGCCGCAGCCCAACACGCCCACAGCCCGGTTTGTTGCTTCAAAAGCGCCCATCATTGCGGTAATGTCAATACCCGGTGCCATACCGGAAACAATCAATCCACCGCACCGGGCAGCATGAAAGCCGATCTGCCGTGCCTGATGACAGCCATATACCGTAGCCTTTCTTGTGCCAACAATGCCGATCACTGCCTCATTGTCAAAATCCGGGAAAATGCCCAAATAGTAAAGGATCAAAGGAGGATCTGAAATATTCCGAAGGCGCTCAGGGTAACCCTTGTCCCCATAGGAGAGCACATGGATCCCCCGCATATGGCAAGTCTTCAAAATTTGCATAACACCTTCCATGGATTTGTCAGCCAGGGAGTCCAGAACCTTGTTGTTGCGTATACCTCGCTCTATACAGTCGCTTCGGCTGGCCAGAAACAGGGAACGAACATCACCAAACAGCTCAACCAGCTTTAGCGCATTTCCTTCCCGGATGTTCGGTCTGTTTGCAAGCCACAACCAATATTCCAACATAATCGGTTCTCCTCTCTCTTTATCTTATTTCCCCTTGCCCAGCTTCATTTGCCACATCACAATGGTTGCGGCAACAGCAGCATTCAGGGACTCGCACCTTGCTTCCATAGGTATGATAACCTTTTGGTCGCAGGCATCCAGTAACATATGGCTGACACCCTGCCCCTCGCTTCCAATCACAGCAGCATACTCCTGAAGAGCAATTTCTCGAATATCCATCGAGTCGGAACATAGAGCCGTAGTTGCCAGGGGAACACCTTTGGCACGGCAATTCTTGACGACATCGGTACTACTTACCACACCGGGACTTGTGCGGAAGATCGCTCCCATAGAGGCACGGACGGTCTTCCAATTATAAGGGTCAGCACAGCCGTCAGCCAATATCACCGGTGTATTCAGGGCGTCGGCAGTTCTTAATATCGTGCCCAAATTGCCGGGATCCTGGATACCCTCTAAAATCAGACTTCCGGGACGAAGCAGCCCTTCCCGTTTTTCCGGCATACGGCACAGAAATACCGCTCCCTGAGGCGTTTTCATGGGAGAGATGGATTCCATGACATCCTCCGGAACAGCATAGAGCTTAACATGGGATGGCATATTCTCAGGAATTGGCAGACCGTCCGTAAGAATCACTGAATCCAGACCAGGATACCAGCGAATCGCCTCATCCAGGAGCTTCGTTCCGTCCCCAAGAAACAGCCCTTCCTCATACCGAGCCTTCCTAGAGGTGGTCAACTTTCTGACAAGCTGCAACAGGCTGTTTTTTCTGCTTGTGATGCGTTCGATCTTCATTTTTTCTGCACCGCCTGCAATGCGCCGTATTCACCAAGAGCCAGGATGGTGTCGTCGCTGTCAATTACATAATCTGCAGAGAAGGATATGCTGATATTGCCACCCTTCCCGATCGCAAGAATATTCACACCTGTCTTCGCACGGACATTGAGCTGTCTCAATGTCTTTCCCACCCAGTCAGAAGGAGCGGCAAACTCCAGAATGCCATAATCTCTGGAAAGCTCAATATATTCCATAACATTGGTACTGCAAAGACCCTGTGCCAGTCTATTAGCATATTCCCGTTCCGGGATCACAACCCGGTCAGCTCCGACCTTTTCCAGAATCTTCTTATGTTTTTCATTCTGCGCCTTGCATACAATCATTGGAACTCCCAGTTCCTTCAGATTCAGCGTAGTAAGCACACTGGCTGCCAAATTTTCACCAATCGCAACAATGGCGCAATCTAAATTCTGAACTCCCAAGGCTCTAAGCACCTGCAAATCTCCGGAATCTCCGGATACTGCCTGAGTCACATCATTAGCCACATGCTGAATGCGTTCAGGGGAAACATCCATAGCCAAAACTTCATTACCCAGTTCTGTCAGACGTCTGGCCAAATGACTGCCAAAGCGCCCCATGCCAATTACTGCGTACGATTTCATCGGTGTGTCCTCCTATCCGATTAAAAACTTTGTTTCCGCATAACGGAAACGTTCCGTCGCCTGATCCCCCATGAGGAAACCAAGGCTTAATGTCAAAATACCAACCCGTCCAAAATACATATAGAGGATCAACAGAAGCTTAGAAGCAGTACCTAATGTTGGCGTTACTCCAGTAGTGAGGCCAACTGTAGCCAAAGCAGAGGTTGTTTCAAACATAGCATCTACAAATGGTATTCCGCTATCTGCAGCAACAAACACCGAGCCAAAGAAGAACAATGCAACCACAATCACCACAAGGGAGAAAGCATCCTTGATCTGCTGCTGCGGAACAGTCCTTTTGAAAACATTAACTCTGCTCTTCCCTCTTGCGCTTGCAAAGGCTGTAAGAAGGATCACTGCTACTGTTACGATCTTCAGACCACCCGCTGTAGAGCCGCTCGCTCCACCGCACAGCATGATAAAAACAGATAGGCCCTTTGTTGCCTCCACAAGGGCACCCTGATCTAACGCAGCAAAGCCCGCAGTACGCAAAGTTGTTGACTGAAAGCTTGATGCCAAAATCTTATGATACCAGGGCAAATTACCTAAGGTTCCAGGATTATTCCACTCAAGAAGAGCAATCATAGACGTTCCCAGGATAAACAACCCCATGGTACAAACTAATACCAATTTTGTATAGGGCGAAAGCCGCCTAAAGGAGCGGTTCTGCATGCCTTGCAGCAACTCCTCCCAAACGAAAAAGCCCAGTCCTCCCAGATGGATCAGCATCATAATGGTAAGGTTGACAGTCAAATCCGTCTGAAACAGCGCGAGGCTGCTTCCCGGCTGAATTGCACCAAAAATATCAAAGCCAGCATTACAGAATGCGGAAATAGAGTGAAAGGTACCCCATTTTAGAGCATTACACCATCCGTACTCCGGCAAGAATCGCAAAAACAGGATCAATGCTCCTGCAGCTTCGATAGAGAATGCTCCAACAAGCACATGTTTTTGCAGCCGCACCACACCGTCGACCTCATTCAGGCTCATAGCCTGCGCCAATAGAAGTCGCTCCTTCATCCCAAGCCGCTTTCTCAGGGAGAAAATAAAAATTGATGCAATAGACATAAAGCCCAGGCCGCCCACCTGGATCAGACAGATAATCACCACCTGACCGAATCCACTCCACTGGACGAAGGTGTCCTCCAGAATCAAGCCTGTGACACAGGTTGCAGAAGTTGCTGTAAACAGTGCCTTCATGGGGCCGCAGCTCTCCCCATTACGGGAGGCGGCAGGCAGTATTAAAAGAGCTGCGCCAGCCAAAATAATTAAGGCAAAAACAATGGCAATAATCCTGGTTGCAGGAAGCCGATTCCTTCCTTTTCTGCGGTGGATCCTTCTTAAATTGCCCCGAAATGACACGGTGTTTCCCCGCCTTTCAAGAATAACCCTCTAAAGATTAAACTGCTCCAATATATTCTTTGAAACAATATAGCAGATATTTTATGTTTTCACAAGGGTTTTTTTCTGTAATCTTCACTAACTGTATGAACAGGACTATATTCAGGTATAATATGCCGTGTTATTTCTGATTCAAATCCAACCTATATTTTACATATTCTTCATAGACTTTTCTTTGTTTTTCTGGTAAAATGATACATGTAAACGCATGAGGATTCTAAAGGAGTGAGGTTCATTGAAAAATATCAGGCAAAAAACAGAACGATTTTTCTTCCGCAACAAGAAAAAGGGCATTCCCAATCTCATGCTGTGGATCATGGCAGTCAATGTTATTATTTTTTTGGTAAACTTGTTTGATCCCAGCCATTTGCTCTCCCAAATGTTGCGTTTTGATAGAACACTCATTTTGAAGGGTGAGGTTTGGCGACTGATTACCTTTATCTTCATGGATCTGCAAGGCAATTTTCCCTCTTCCCCCATCTGGGCCGCTGTTGCAGCCATATTTTACTACCAAATGGGGCAGGCATTGGAAAATTCCTGGGGCACTTGCCGCTTCAACTTCTATTATCTCACCGGTTTGATCTTTATGGCAATCGCAGGCATGGCAACAAACTATACCAACATCACTTTTGTCCACGCCTCTTTGTTTCTCGCCTATGCAACCATGTACCCCGACAGTCAGTTCCGTATACTCTTTGTCATTCCCATCAAGGCACGTTGGCTTGGTCTTGCAACCGTCGTCTTGTATCTGTTTGTGATACTGAGATTACCCTTCTCCCTTTACAATCTTATTCCCCTTTTCGCAATGGCCAACTATATTCTATATTTTGGCAAGGACATGGCAAACATCTTCCCGGATTCCTGGCGGATCAATGCCAGACGACTCTTTAGGAAAAAGAACACCAAGAGCAAAACCATCCCCTTCCGTCCTACTGGTTCCTACGAGGCAGATCACGCATCACCAAAAGCACCATATACCCATAAATGCACCGTCTGCGGTAAGACCAATGTTTCACACCCCAATCTGGAATTTCGCTACTGCTCTCGCTGCAATGGCTATCACTGCTACTGCATCGATCACATTAATGATCACACCCATATTGAGTGACCTATAAACAACAGCACCGCCCCCTGCTTTAATGGCAAGGGGCGGCTTTCTTGTATAAAGAAAGGGCGCATTTTGCAACGCGCCCAGCCCGTGAAAGGAATGCGGTTGGCAGACTTTTCGACGGGCCTTTAGGCCTGGCCAGAAAAATGCCCTAAGGGGGCTAGTGCAAACCACCGGCACGGCCGGTGGTTATGATTATTTCTGGTACAGTTTATTTGCCGGACAATTCTACTGCATGGCGCAAAATAGAGTAAGCAGGAACAGCCCTGGGAAGCTGCATTTTGAAAACCATTTGAGGTGTTCTGGGTTCATCCAGGGCTTCACCCTTTTCGTCCGTCATGGAGGGCACTTCAAAGGCCATAGGCCTTACATCCGGGCCTACTAATTCCAGGGTATCCCCTGCACGGAACTTATTTCTCAGACTCAGTGTGGCCATACCGCCTGCATCACAGTCAAGCACAATGGCGCAAACCTGCCACTGGCGCAGATATCGGGAGCTTTCCGTGTACTGTCCCGGGTATCCATAGTAAAAGCCTGTGGAATACACCCGGTGAGAAACATGGTCAACTTCATCCCGCCAAACTGGGTCAACCGGTCTCCCTGCTGACACGTCGTCAATGGCGTGCCTGTAAGCCCCGGTAACAATGGCGGCATAATAGGCGGATTTAGCTCTGCCTTCAATCTTAATGCAGTCAACTCCAGCATCCATCAGATCTCCCAGATGGTCGATCATACACATATCTCTTGAATTGAGAATGTATGTGCCCTTTTCATCCTCGAAAACAGGGAAATATTCACCAGGTCTCTTTTCCTCCATCAGAGCATACTGATACCGGCAGGGCTGCGCACAGGCGCCCCTGTTGGAATCACGACCGGTCATATAATTGGAGAGCAGGCATCTTCCGGAATAGGAAACACACATTGCGCCATGTCCGAAGGTTTCAATTTCCAGTTCCTTGGGGGTATTTGCCCGAATCTGTCGGATCTCCTCCAGTCCCACTTCTCTTGCAAGGACAACCCGGCTTGCACCAAGGTCATACCAAGCTTTGGCGCAAGCGCTGTTGGCTACAGACTGCTGGGTGGAAATGTGCCGCTGACAGCTTGGGGCATATTTTCCAGCTAAGGTAAAAGCACCTAAGTCTGCTACAATCAGGGCATCTACACCGGCATCGTTCAGTCTTTCCAGATGCTCCGGCAGGCGCAAAATCTCGTCCTCACGGGGCATAGTGTTTACAGTCACATGAACCTTTACCCCATGGTCGTGGGCAAATTTCACTGCCACAGGCAGTTCTTCCGGGGTAAAGTTACCAGCAAAGGAACGCATACCAAAATCTGTTCCCGCAAGATAGACCGCATCCGCACCGTAAAGAACCGCCATATTCAGCCGTTCCATATCACCTGCGGGAGCTAACAATTCCAATTTCTTCAATTAGTCATCCCCGCTTTCTTTCAGGCTGTCCAGGAACGCCTGATGTTCTTCCGCAGTCTTGGTAAAGTGATGGACACCGTCATTGCCCAAGGCATAGTAGTAATATTTGGTATCTTCCGGCCAAATTGCGGCCTTTAAGCTATTAAGACCGGGGTTGGAAATGGGTCCAACGGGAAGTCCTCCATATCGATAGGTGTTATAGGGGCTGTCGATCTGCAAATCTTCATAGGTCAAAACCGCTTTTCTCTCACCCAGAGCATACTGGATGGTAGCATCAATGTTGAGGTAGGGATAGTTGGGGTTGCACAAGCGGTTATAAATAACGGAAGCGATGGTTGCGCTTTCACCGGAACCTGCCGTTTCTCTCTCGATCATAGCTGCTACATTAACAACATCCCGAATTGTAAGATAGTGGGATGCAATATAGTCATCACTATAACCAAATTTCTTCCACTTTTCTGTCAGATAGCCGTTAAGCTCCGTAATGCCCTCCACCAGTTCATCCGAGAAGCGGTTATCAAAATTCCGCAAGAATTTCTTAATGACACGCTCAGGGTCATCAAACATATAGAAGTTGTAGGTATCCGGGAACATAAAGCCTTCCAGGCAGTTTGCCCCTTCCTCCTGATTAACTTCCTCTAAGAACCAGTAATCTCCAAGATCCATGGTAGTGACAGCCTTTTCCAATTCCTTCACCGTGCAGACCTGGTTCTTTTCCAGAAGCTCAAAAATTTGCCGGCACTCATATCCTTCCGGAATGGTAACTGAGATTTCCTTGCGGCTGGAAGATCGGCTGCTCATATGACCAACCAGAGCGTGATAGTCCAACATCTCATTTAGCTGAAACTCACCGGCACTGATCTTCTCTCGGGAATCAGATATTTTGCAGTAGAACTTGAACACTGCAGGATACCGAACCAGGCCGGCATCTGCCAGCTTCTGTGCAATATCTCCCATGGTATCGGAGTCAGTAACCGTAATGGTAACCTCACGGTCTTCCTTGGTAAGAGCCAGAACATCATCTGCCCACAGCCACATAACACGGGCGCAGGTCACGCCGAGGACAAGAACCAGTGCAACCAGGATCAAACCGCTTATAAAGTGCGGAATGCCAAACAGCCCGCTTCCCTTCCGCTTGATCTTCTTTCTGCGGGGGCGTTCTCTTCTGCGCTTCTTGCGCTTGGAGGGTGTATAAGGAACTACCTCGGTTTCTTCCTCCACACCGTAAATATCCTCATATACATCTTCTGTATCAGAAACACCCGGTAATTCAGCCTGATCCACTTCCGTACTGTCCTCCATAGACATAACTTCCCTGACAATGGAGTCAATCTCCTGATCTGCAGGATCCAGCATGCTGTGGCCTTCTACAGCAAACTCATCCGTTTCGATCTGGGGTTCATTTACATCAAAAAGTTCCTTGCCGAATCTCCCGGTATTTTGAAAATCATCCTGCTTCATATTCTGCAATCCTCCTTTGTGGAAAATTTAGAACCTTAACGTATCACGATCTCCTTGCGTATCTTCTGCGCCAGGTCATCCCCTCTTAATGCGGCTACCAAAGCCAAACCGAACTCTGTGGCACAACCTGCCGAGGCTGCGGTAATGACTTTTCCATCCCGAACCGCAGGGGCATCCTTTACCAAATGCTTGCAACGTATTCTGCTCTCCCACATTTCCTGCGGATAGCAAGTAACACTTTTGCCATCTGTTATGCCCAGAGAAGACAGAATCACAGGAGCGGCACAAATTGCTGCTGCAAAGCCGCCCTGCTCCCACACCTTTTGCACCTTATCAAGGGCAGCCTGAGATGCAAGGATACTCTCCACGCCTACCCGACCACCGGGAAGGACGATCATTTCTGCCTCCAATGGCTTTATTTCCTCCACTGCAATCCCGGTTTTAACTGTGATGCCGTGAGAGCCGGTAATATTTTTACCGCCAATGCCGGCAAAGCAGACAGGTATGCCCGCTCTGGAAAGTAGATCAAAGGGGGTAATGGCTTCCATTTCCTCAAAGCCACGACCAAGCACAATATAAACCATGGTCACTCCTCCAAACAGCTCCGCACCAGGCGATAAACTTCCTCGTGAATATCCTCAATCGTACGCATCAAGCCATTCTTTTCACACTGTACGACCTTCCATCCGTATTTTTCTGCCGCAGCTCTGCCTGTCTGGCGGCAATGGCGCAAATACTCCTGATCCTGTTCATGGATGTCCGCATGGGTATGAGTAAGCTGTTCCCGCTTGCGCATCATAGCCTCAGAGGAAAGGGTAGAAACATCCAGATAGATCACCAGATTCGGCCTGGGAAGGCCAAGCCGATCAAACTCAAACTCTTCCAGCCAAGTCAGGAAATCTCCTTGCTGGTCCAAGGGCAGCTTAGAGCCCTGGTGCACCACATTAGAGGTGGTATAGCGGTCAGCCAGCATCAGGCCACCACCTTCATAGTAGCCTTGCCAAACCTTTTTATAGGAAGCATAGCGATCCACTGCATAAAATGTAGAGGCGGCATAGGCATTGACATCCTCCGGCTTGTTTCCAAACTCCCCTGCCAGATACATACGAATCAAGGCTGAGGATTCCTCCGAATACTGGGGAAATACCAGCTTTTGAAATTCCATACCCTCAGACAAGAGCCTTTCTGTTAGCAGTCGGAACTGGGTAGATTTGCCGGAGCCGTCCGTTCCTTCCAAAACGATCAGTTTACCCATGCTTCTTTTCCTCTCTTGCTTCCTTGCGCCGCTGTTTCCTGCAGGCAAGAACAAATTTTGGAAGCCGCATCATACGGCCCAGCCGTTTCGGTTCTTTCAGAAGGCGGTAGAACCATTCCAGCTTACACTCGATCATCCACTTAGGGGCTCGCTTGACTGCACCTGCGAAGCCGTCTAAGCTGCCGCCCAGGCCAGCCATAAGTCCCACAGAAAGAACTTCCTGATACTTTGCCATAAAGATCTCCTGCTTGGGTGCCCCAAGGCAGACAAAGAGTACATCTGGATTTGCCGCCTTAATTTTCTCGATCACAGGGGCTTCATCCTTAAAATAACCATCTGCGGTGCCCGCAATGACAAGGCCGGGGTGCTTCTTTTGCAGATTCTCTGCAGCCTTCTCCGCAATACCGGGCTTGCTGCCCAGAAGATAAAGACTGCCACCATTTTGTGCAAGCTGGCCTGCCAGTCGATCGGCAAAGTCTATGCCTGCCACCTTGCTCTTTAAAGGGCGCTTCAGGATATTGGCTCCCATAACAACGCCTGCGCCGTCTGGCAGCACCAAAGAAGCTTCATTGATCAGCTTGCGATAGGACGCATCCTGCATAGCTTCCCAAACAATTTCCGCATTTGGTGTGACACAGTAAGCCCCACGGTGCAGCTTAATTTCTGTTGCCGCAACCTGAAGAGCCTCTTCCATGGTTACATTATCGAAACCAACGCCCATTACATCAATGCGCAAGTTATACCGCCTGCCTTTCATCCATAATTAAGCCATTTTATATAGAGTACCACATTCTTTCTCATTTGTCCACAGAAAGTCGTGATTTTACAGGCACAGACATCCAATCGCCGCATAATATGTTTTGAAGCAACCCCAAAACCACTGCAAGGAGGTATTCTTATGTCCGAACCAAGACGCTGCTGTCCCGAAGATCTGAGAGAGGCTGTCAGCATCCATACCCGAAAGATCACAGACAGCTGCACCGACAAAGACTGCATTGAAGATCTTCGTGTCTATATGTGCCGTGACTCTCAGGAACTTCTGGATAATGCCGCAGGAGTTCGTGCCAAAAGCGCAGAGCTGGTATACGCCTATGTTGATGTAGAGCCTGTAGCCTTCCACCGCAGTCACTACTGCATTGACATCACATTCTACTATCGCATATTAGCAGACACAGTTGGGGGCTGCGCAAGGCCTCACACACTATGCGGACTTGCCGTATTCTCCAAACGGGCGGTACTTTGCGGTGAAGACAGCTGCGCAAAAATCTTTACCAGCGAAGAAAACTGCCATTGCAGCTCAGTCACTCCCCTCAGAAATTACAACGCACCAACTGCTGTTGTGGAAGTCCTTGACCCAATGGTACTTGCATCCCGAGTTCGGGAGGTCTGCGACTGCTCCTGCGGAGAACCCGGTCTAAATCAACTTCCGGACAGGATCAAGAGCTTATTCGGAGATGAGCTGGTTCTTTCCGGTGACAGAAGACGGCTGTATGTAACTCTGGGGCAATTCTCAATCATTCGCTTGGAGCGGGACATCCAGATCGTTGTACCAACACTGGAGTGTTCACTACCCACAAAGGAATGCTGCGACGATCCCGGTTGTGCCGAAGATCCCTGCGAGATGTTCTCACGGATTGAATTTCCTGTAAGGCAATTTTTTCCTTGTGGCTGCGCTATGCCTGAGGAGAATATTAACCGTGGATGCTGCTGTAAAGATTCCTGTGAATAAAGGAACGGGGGTGCTGATCAAGCACCCCTTACCCTATTTATTTGCAATTCATAAGTTCCCAGGCAAGCACATCGTTTTGTAATGCAAGACTGCGGAGCCGTTCCAGAGAAGATGCGCCATCCTCTCCCTGTGCCAGTGCCCGATCAATACATTCCTGCAGATTGCAGGTAGAGATATCCTCAACAGAAACATAGTCAGGATGCCCAATATATTCCAAAAAGCCCCGTACTTTGGGATCGTAGGAAATACCTGCCAGGGGGATTCCCTGGCCAGCAGCGAAAATCAGCGCATGAAGCCGCATAGAAACCACAAGGCTCATATCCTGCATTAGTGCACAGATCTGCGCACCATCTGCCAATTCCGGCAGCATGATTTTAGGACACCGGATCAATTCATAGACAGACTGGGTAATTCCCTGATCCTTTCTGGGTTCCAACATGAACATAAGCGGGATCAGGCCATAGCGGTTATAAACATACTCGGCTGCTTCTGCAAGAAACGCGACCTTTTTCTGAGCATTACCCCAGGGACGCAGAGCGAACAGGCAATACTTCTCAACGTCTTTCAATCCGGCTTTCCGCTTGTAATCCTCATACAGCCGCATCTTTTCCTGCGGCACATTTTGAAGAAGTGCCGGATCCGCCGTAACATAAACCCGTAGTGCTTTCACCTCTAATCTTTCCAGTTCCAGTTTGGACTCCGGGTCACGCAACGCGATAACATCCACATTTTCTTCAATGATTTTTGCAGCTCGCTTCCGGTTGCGCTTTCTGGATACGGGCCCAATGCCGCAGCCATACATCATAACTTTACAGCCACTTCTATGAGCCTGTCGTATGGTCTGCAAATAATAAACTAAGGATCTTGTGCTGGTAGCATCCTGGATCAGGCTGCCGCCACCGCTGATCAAAAGCTTTGTACGCTTCATCTTTCTGGCAGCTTTCCAGGGATTGAAGGTATAAATGCTGTCCGTCTGGTTTCGCAGAGCGGTTTTCTTCGGTCTTTTAGACAAAACACAGATAGGAAGGTCCGGATCATGATCCCGAAGCTGCCGAACAATGGTTTCCAAAATGGTCTCGTCACCCATGTTCCCATTACCGTAAGATCCACTGATCATAACGCCATCTCTGGCGCTTGCGGCTCTCTTCTTTCTCCGCAGCACCATTTCGTAGATCCGCTCCTGTGTCTTCACAGTTGCCTCCACCGAAAACTCGCTACGTACCTTTTCAAAAATTGCCTGGCCCAAAGCCTTCCGCAGGTTGGAGTCACCGGCCAAAAGCATCATCCGCTCCGCAAGAGCATCCGCATCACCGGGCTGAATCAAGAAGCCGGTCTTGCCATCAAGTACCATTTTAGGCACACCGCCTACGGCTGTGGCAATGGTAGCACATTTCATTCTGGCACCTTCCGAAATAGCATAGGGGAAGGTTTCCGACTTGGAGGTAAGTAAATTCACATCTAAGGTATCATAGAAGCTGTTTACATCCTGAAGCCAGCCCGCAAAGAAATAAGAACCATCTGGACAAAGTTCTTTGGCCTTTTGCTCCAATTCCTGCCGCTGTTCTCCATCACCGGCAATCAAAAGTCTGGCCTTGGGCATCACAGCAACTGTCTTGGCAAAAGCCGCAATTAGGGTAGACATATCCTTAACCGGAGAAATGCGGGCAGCAATACCGAAAATAACTTTCTCTTCGTCCCAATCAAGCCCCAGGCCGCGAAGAAATTTCTTGCGCCCAACTGTTGCAGGAAGGTCGGTAAAGTCCACACCATTATAAATGGGAAATATATTCCAGCCATTAAAGCTTTTGTCCATCAGAAGCTGTCTGGTAACATCGGACACCGATACAAGGTAGTCCATTTTCCTTAGGGCGATGCGGTTGATATTACCATAGGTCAGATCACTCAAAGGTCTGCCCATATAGTCCAGCCAAGGGTCAGAATGCACCGTAGAAAGAACCGGCAACCCTGTCTTATTCCTGAGAAGCATACCCATCATGTTGCCCTTGGCCCCATGGCAATGGATCACTTGAAAGCCTCGTTGGGCAATCATTTTTCTAAGCAGACCGCAGGTATGAAGAAGATTAGAGCCGGGATAAACCTGAATGGGAATGCCCAACTCCCGTGCTTCCTTGGCAAAGTCCCCTTCCACAAAGCACACCAACTGAACCTCATGCCGCTGTCCCAAGCCTTTCAGCAAGGACAGAACATGGGTCTTCGCACCGCCAACATCGCCACCGGATATAATGTGCAAAATTCGCATTGTTTTCTCCCCGATTCTGATTATTCACGCATCAGCCGCCGACGGGCCAGATTGATGGTGCCCTCCTGCATATGGTTCATCCAGGACAGACTCTTGCCGCAACCATAGGCAACACAGGAATCAGTATCGTCGGCCACAACGCTGGGAATATTGGTCTTTTCTGTAATCAATTGCTCCATACCGTAAATCAAACTGCCGCCACCGGTCAGAACAATTCCGTTTTGTGCAATATCCGCAACCAGCTCCGGAGCAGTCTGCTCCAGAACCGCAAATATCTCGTCCGTAATTTGCTTGGCAGGCCGCTTTAACGCCTCCATAGTCTCGGACGACTGAATGGTAAACTCCTTTGGCAGGCCTGTTTTCAGATCTCTGCCCTTGACCAGCATACCAATATCATCCGGTCTTGGATGGACACAGCCAATAGCGATCTTAATTTCTTCCGCAGTCACACTGCCGATAAGAATATTATGCTTTCTTCTTACATAGCGGATGATCGCATCGTCAAAAGCATCACCTGCCACAGTCATAGACATAGAAACCGCAACCGCATCCATCGTCAGCACAGCAATATCTGTCGTGCCTCCGCCGATGTCTACAACCATATGTCCCTCGGGAGCAGAGAGATCCAATCCTGCACCCAACGCAGCCGCAAGGGGTTCTTCAATCAGGTATACCCGGCGGGCACCAGCCTCCATAGCCGCGCTGATAACCGCACGTTCTTCCACCTCAGTGATGCTGCTGGGCACACTGACGATGACTCTGGGCTTCAAAAAAGCGTGCTTGATCGCCTTTCGGAAAAACAGCGCCAGCATCCGCTCGGTCATTTCATAGTCGGAAATAACACCATTTTTTAAGGGACGGATGGCTACCACATTACCGGGAGTACGCCCCATCATATTCTGTGCGGCAGCACCCACCTGAATGATTCTTCCATTATTCTTGTCCACTGCGACAACGGAGGGTTCACGCAGGACAATTCCCTTTCCGTCAGCATAGACCAATACATTGGCAGTGCCCAAATCGACACCAAGATCTCTGGATAATAACTTCATACGATCACCTGTTTCTTCCCTGTGTAACCGCAACAGCAGCACACAAAACTTTTTTTGCACCGGCAGCACGCAATATTTTAGCGCACTCCTTCACCGTAGAACCTGTAGTAATTATGTCATCCAAAAGCAGTACCCGTTTTCCATCAACCAGCTCGGGATCGATCACACGGTATGCGTCCTTTACATTTCTTTCTCTTTCCTCACTGCCTTTTAAGGTAGATTGTGTAGCGGTGCGGCGAATCTTCCTGATGGCTTTATAGGGTTTCATACCGAAGTGTTTGGCCATTGACTTTGCTATAACTTGTACCTGATCGTAGCTCCGCTCCACATTTCTGGAAAATCTAACCGGAACATAGACAATCACATCAAAGCTTCTTCCAAAATCCTGCTCTATCTTTTGGGCAAGAAGCTTACTGAAGCTTTTGCCGTAGCTGCGCATTCTCTTAAATTTGTAGCGTAAAATAGCATCCCGAACAATTCCATCATAGACCCACAATGCTGTCCATTCATCTATGCCATCCAAGCCCTCCGTACTTTTGGATACCAAAGGGATTTCAGTACGGCATTTATGGCAGATATCCTTCTCATCTTGTTTTAAGAACTGGCAGCACAAAATACATTTTCTTGGATACACCAAGGAAATCAGATCAATGAGATTCGACATATCAACTCTCCTGCTGTAAGCGCAGCTTCAATCCGGTATATCGACGGCTCCTGCGCTGATTGGCTGTCATTTCGTAGATCATATCTTCTTTGCCGACAATAATCAGAAGTTTTCTTGCCCTGGTAATGGCTGTGTAAAGCACACTCTTGGTGCGTAAGGTAGGCGCGCAGGACCAAGCGGCAAGGATTACCGCATGGTACTCGCTGCCTTGACTCTTGTGTACAGTCATAGCATAGGCAAGCTCCAATTCCCGAAGCATATCGAAATCATATTCTGCTTCCCGGTCATCAAAGAGAACGGTCATTGTTTCCGCATTCAGGTCAATCTCCTGAATTACGCCAATATCCCCATTGAAAATGCCCATACCGGCCTGAGTCCCGTCCGTCTTACGCCACAAAATATCGTAATTATTCCGAATCTGCATAACCCGATCCCCTTCCCGGAAGGTAGCCTCTCCCCATTTCTTCTCCTTTTTATATGGAGCAGGAGGATTGAGCTGGGCTTGCAGCATTAGATTTAGGTTAACAGTGCCGGTAGTGCCCTTTCTGGTAGGCGAAAGGACTTGTATGTCCTCCGGACGGATTCCCATATTTTGAGGCAAGCGGGTCTTACATAGCTGACAGATGGTTTCTGCCACCTGCTCCTCAGATTTTCCCCGAAGATGAAAAAAATCACTGGTGGTGGTTCGCATATCCGGATTTTCACCCACATTGACTCTATGGGCATTCATAACAATCAGACTCTCTCTGGCCTGCCGGAAGATTTCTGTTAAGCGAATCGTAGGGATCACGCCACTGCGGAGAATGTCGGACAGTGGGAAGCCCGGCCCAACAGGAGGAAGCTGGTCGGGATCGCCAACCAGGATCAGCCGACACTCTTTCGGCAGCGCCCTCAAAAGGCTGGACATAAGCATGATGTCTACCATAGAAGCCTCATCCACGATTACACAATGCGCCTTCAAAGGGTTGTCCTCATCCCGTGTAAAGATCAATTCTCCTGTGATCTGGTCAGGCTGGCACTCCAAAAGGCGGTGGATGGTAGAAGCCTCCTGCCCGGTCACTTCACTGAGCCGCTTTGCAGCCCGACCAGTAGGTGCAGCAAGGATAACATCCAAGCCCAACTGGTCATAGAGGGACATGACACCCTGCAAAATGGTGGTTTTACCGGTACCTGGGCCACCGGTAACAACCAAAACACGGCTGTTGGCAGCCATTCGCACCGCATCTGTCTGTTGCGGAGAAAACTCCACCGCTCCGGCCTGCTGCGCCTTGGAAATCATATATTCCAAGCCCTTTACAGCATCAGGGGGATCATTTACCATGCGATGCAGTCTTGATTGAATATAGACTTCCGCATCATAAAGCTCAGGTAAATAAACAACATCCAGCCCCGCCACTGTATCACGGATCACCTGCCCCATTTGGATCAATCTGTGGACAGCTTCCTCTGCCACAATCTGATCCACAGTCAAAAGCATTGCCGTTGCCGCTACAAGCTTGTTAATAGGAAGGAAAGCGTGACCGCCGTTCAGATTGAAACGGAGTTCAAAGATCGTACCGGTTTCCACCCGTCTCCGATCGTCCGCAGACACGCCCAATTCTATGGCAAACCGATCCACAAGAGAAAAGGGGGTATCCAAGCCTTGCTCTGTCAGGCAATACGGGTCTGTATGCAGCACATCCATGGCCTCATCGCCCCAAAGTCGGTACAGCCGTACCGCAAGCTCCGGGGGTAAATGGTGCAGGCTGAGAAATTCAATCAAACGGCGCAGACCGGTTTGCTGTACAAAAGTTTCACCAATCTTTTTTGCCTTTGACAGGGTGATTCCAGAGACTTCTGCCAGGCGTTCCGGCTGCCGTTCCATAATAGAGAGAGTTTCCGCCCCAAAACGTTCTACGATCCGTGCAGCCAACTTTGGGCCAATTCCCTTGACAGTTCGGGAAGAAAGATAGCTAAGGATCTCCGGAGTGGTTTCCGGCATAAGTCTTTCCAGAAACTCTGCTTCGAACTGTCTTCCATAGTTGGAATTATTGATCCAGCGACCCGTTACAATGAGTCGCTCTCCAACCACTGCAAGGGGAACTGTTCCAACAACAGTCACAGTCTGCCCGGCGCAGGACATACGAAGAACTGCATAGCCGTTCTCATGGTTCTGATATACGATTCCTGACACGGTTCCCTGCAGCAAATCCAGTTCTTCCATTTCCCTCGCCTCTCTCTTTGCGGTTCTCAAGCATTTCTTAGCAATGCGATAAACGAATTTGGGCTATAAAAGCTCACCATATTCTAATATACGATCCCACCCTTTGTCAAGGTAACTCTACCAGCTTTCTAAATGGATAATCTAAGAACAATCGGCATAATTCGAATATTCCTACGGTAAATACAAATATTATTCAGAAAAATGTCCCAAAAATCGTCATTATGACTAGAAATAGCTTGTTTTATATTGTAAGTTCATACAAAGATTCTCTTGTGCCGCATTTTGACTTGCATCACAATATCTGGTGTGGTACTATATAATACAATTAGGGGGTGTGCACACAAGGCAAACTGCCTAAAATAATATACTTTGGAGATGATCCGGTATGAAGAAACAACTTAGCCGCATCTTGTCTGTCCTTCTTGTATTCACCATGGTGTTGAGCTTTGTAGCTTTCTCCGCTCCCCGTAGCGAAGCTGCAACTTTCAGCTATAACCCCGGCAAGAGAGGAACCGTCTGCACCTCCCTGAGTTCTCAGGCAAAATCCTATTACACCAGTTCTTACTCCTATAGCACCCTGTCTTCCAAGAGCGCATCTTCCTTAAAAAGTTCTTTGAAGACCCTGATGACCAATACCCACAGCTATAAAACTACATATACTAACATCAAAAATTACACCAAATACAGCGATGCCAATGCCGGCAGCTCCAGCAAAATCGTTGACTTCTATAGCTCCGCAACCTATTCTGGCACCTGGGACAGCGGCTCTACCTGGAATCGTGAGCATGTTTGGTGCCAGAGCCTGGGGTCCTTTACTACCTCTAATTGCGGTTCCGACCTGCACCATCTGCGCCCCACTGATCCCAAGCTGAATTCAACCCGAAATAATCTGCCTTATGGCGAGGTATCCGGTTCTTACAAGACTGCCACCAGCAACTCCGGCAAAGTTGGCGGTTACTATACCTCCAGCTATTTTGAGCCTCTGGATAATGTCAAAGGTGATGTAGCTCGAATCCTTCTGTACTGCCATGTCCGTTGGGGCGAATCCAACCTGAGTGACCTGATCCAAAGCACCGATGTTCTCCTGCAGTGGTGTAAGGACGATCCCGTTGATGCCTGGGAAATGGGCAGAAATGATGTTGTGCAGAAAATCCAGGGTAACCGCAATGTGTTTATTGACTATCCTGAATATGCCTGGCTGATCTTCGGCAAGAGTGTCCCCAGTATGACCACTCCCTCCGGCAGCGCAGGCAGCGGTTCCGGCAGCGGCAGCTCCGGCGGTAGCAGCGGTACCACAACCTATAAAGTAACTGCAACCTCTAATAACACCAGCTACGGTACTGTTTCCGTTTCCGGCTATACCATCACCTGTACTCCCAAATCCGGCTATGAAGTAAGCACTGCTTATCTTCTCTCCGGCACTGCCACCGCCACCTTCAGCGGCAACAAGATCTATGTGACTCCCACCTCCGACTGCTCCATCCAGGTATATTTTGCCAAGTCCGCTTCCTCCGGTAGCGGCAGCTCCGGCGGTTCTACTACTACCGGTACTACCTTTACAAAAGTAACATCCACTTCCCAGCTGACCAGCGGCAATTATGTACTCATTGTGAAGGTCGGCACAGGCTCTAATCCCGGAAGCTCTGACTACTATGCACTTCAAGCAAAAGCCCTTGCCACCAGCTATGTCGCAGCAGTATCTGCTGACAGCTACATGAACGGCACAGCTCCCACAACCATTCAGGTAAGTGACAGTTCTATTATCTGGACACTCAGCGGCAGCTCCACCGGCTTCACTCTGAAAAACAACGGCACTCCCCTGCGTGGCAGCAGCAACTATCTTTACTACAGCTCCGGAACTGCAACTACCTGGAAGGCCACCTATTCCAGCGGCACTTGGAGCATCAAGAACGGTACTCGCTATCTGGCTCTTCGGCCTGATCTGGCTCTCGGCAGCAACGGCAATCCCCGATTCCGCTGCAGTTCCTCCGCTTCTTCTACCAACTATAAGTTCTATCTCTATAAGCAAGGCTAAGCTCGCCAAGAATTTCTAATGTACATACCCCTGCAGCCTATTGTCTGGGCTGCAGGGGTTTCTCCATATTTTGATAGAAAATCATCCACCTCCCGAAGGAAGTGGATGATCATTTTATAGGAAATTAATCTTCGTCTTCGTCCTCAGTGACGAACTCCAGGAGCTCACCGCAGTTGGGGCAATTCATGCTGCCCTCTTCCAGGGTCTCATCGTCGAAGTTAATGACCTCGCCGCACTTGCAGGTTACTTCATAGACAACAGAATCATCGAAGTCGTAGTCATCGTCTTCATACTCGTCGTAATCCTCGTCGTCCTCGTCTTCGTCCTCGTCGTCAAAGTCTTCCTCGTCCTCATCGGAAAGATAATCATAGATTTCATCCAGATCATCTTCGATATCGTCCAGTTCGTCGGAGATGGCCAGAGTGGTCTCCTCAACCTCGGAAACTACCTTAGACATATCGCCCAACAGATCAACGATAGCAGCAAGGAGCTTGCCCTCGTTCTCCTCAGTGTCCAGCTTCATGCCGTCCATAAGGCCCTTCAGGTATGCGGACTTCTCAGTAAGTGTCATAATGCTTCTCCTTTCGGGATGCGACAAAAATCGCAATGTAGTTGCTTAGCCCTTAGCGCGGCTCAGATACTCTCCGGTGCGGGTATCGATGCTGATGCGGTCGCCTTCTTCGATGAAGAGAGGAACCTTGACCTCAGCGCCGGTCTCAACAGTGGCGGGCTTCAGGGTGTTGGTAGCGGTGTTGCCTGCAAAGCCAGGATCGGTCTTGGTGACAGTCAGCTCAACAAAGCTGGGAACTTCAACACCGAAAACCTTGCCCTTGTAGGACATAACGGTGCAAACGTCGTTCTCCTTCACAAACTTGAAGCTGTCGTCCAAAGCGCTGGCCTCGATGGGCTCCATCTCAAAGGTCTCCTGGTCCATGAAGTAATACAGACCGCCATCCTCGTAGGAATACTCCATCTTCTTGCGCTCAACAAAAGCGGTGGGGAACTTGGCAGTGGGGTTGAAGCTGGTTTCGGTGACGCCGCCGGTGATGACGTTTCTCATCTTAACACGGACAAAAGCAGCACCCTTACCGGGCTTAACATGCTGGAACTCCACAACCTGCATAACCTTACCATCCATATCGAAGGTAATGCCGTTTCTAAATTCGCCTGCAGAAATCATTTTTATTTCCTCCTATTATTATGCGTACGGTCAGAAATACCCGACCATAATTTACCTATGGTATTCTAACCTAAAATGCCGCAGAATGCAAGCATTTTTACAAATTTTCCTTAGGAATTACAATTAAGTTCTTGGGGCTTGCAGTCAAAATTCTATGTCCATCCTCCAGGAAGACAACACAATCCTCAATTCTCACACCAAACTTACCAGGCAGGTAGATACCGGGCTCAGCAGAGGCCACTGCCCCACAGGGCATGGGCTCAAAATTCTTGGTATTGCAGTTGGGTGCTTCGTGAATCTCCAAACCCAGACTGTGACCGTAGCTATGGCAGAAGTAGGGGCCATAGCCAGCCTCTTCAATGACCTTTCTGGCTGCACCATCAACCTCAGCACCGGTAGCACCAGCCTTGGAAACTGCGATGCCGGCAAGCTGCGCCTCCAGAACAGTGTTGTATACCTTTTCCATTTCCTCGGTAGCATAGCCCAGAGCAACGGTTCTGGTCATGTCGGAGCAGTAGCCCTGATAGAGAACACCAAAGTCCATGGTCACGAAATCGCCCAACTGGAGCTTTCTCTCTCCGGGAACACCATGGGGCATACTGGTATTGGGACCGGAAACAACGATGGGGTCGAAGGACAGACCTTCGCCGCCGTTTTTCAGCAGGCAGTAAATCAGCTCAGCGGCCAGTTCCTTCTCAGTCATGCCAAGTCGAATTCTGGTCAGAATCTCTGTAAAGGCCTTGTCAGTGATCTCCTGCGCCTTCTCCATGAGCTTCAGTTCCCATTCTTCCTTGGTGTGACGGAAGGCATTGATCTGGCTCTGGCAGGGTGTCAAGGTAGCCTTTACATTCTTTTCATAGCTATGCAGCTCTGCGACTGTAAGATAGTTTTCCTCATAACCCAGAGTCTTAACCCCAAAATCTGCGCAGAATTCGTTGACCCGCTGGGTGAAGCTGTGCTCTCCGTCCACTACAAGAACTTCAAAGCCCTTGATATTGTTCTCTGCGGATTCAATGTAGCGGCTGTCCGTAAAGTACCGGGCACCCTGACGGCAGACCACTGCAACGCCCTCCGCAATATCAAACTCGGCGGCATAATGGCGACTGTAACGGCTGGTCAGAAGAAGGCCGTCCATTTCCTCTGTGAGGATCGATCTGTACTTTTCCAGGTTTTTCATAGCTTTACTCTCCTTTTCTTTGATGCAATGATCCATGGCTGCTCCAGCACATGACGGAGCTTTAGCCAAAAATTATGATTATGGATGGCGGGAATCAAAATCGATGTAATACTGGCACAGTTGGCCCCAAGAACATCTGTATAAATCTGATCCCCCACTAAGGCACATTCCTTCGGTTTTCGTCCGTACCGGTTCATGCATGCCTTGATTCCCTTTGTGCCCGGCTTCTTAGCTTGGGTGATATATGGAATGTCATACTTTTCGCAGAATTCAACCACTCTTCCGTTTTTACTGTTGGACACTACACAAATTTGCACTTTGGAGGTCTTCGCTTTTTCCAACCAAAGCCTCATTTCTTCTGTGGGGTCGTTGGTAGTATAAGGAATGATGGTGTTGTCAAAGTCTAACATCAAAAGCCTGATCCCCTGCCCATAAAGAGCATCCGGCGAAATGCAGGTGAGGCTGTTATAAATTCTTTTTGGCAGAAACGAAACTGGCATAACAGCCTCCATTAACCCATAGATTGTAGTATTGGGTATATTATATCACAGACTGGAGGCGTTGTCCATTGTCGATTCCACTGTTTCTTGCATTTACAGCAGAAGAATTTTCACAAAATGTTCCATTTCCCGCCAAGACAGCCTGGATGTCCGTTCATTTTTCGCCAAACGGCTCAGGTCTTACCAACCTCCCACCGCAGATTCCCCAGGGCAGTTTGATTCTTCTGGACGATCACATCCAATGGGCAAATCACAGCATAGAAAGGGTTTGTCAAGAACTGGTAACAGTCCTTCAACGAGCCGAGTCCATCGGCCTTCTCCTCGATTTCGAGCGTGAACCAACAGCGGAAACTCTGCTTCTGACTAAGGCTCTGGGCCGCTGCTGTAAAGAACTGGGTGTAGCCCTGAGCGCACCCCCCAAGTACTTATTAGAGGATGATACCACTCTGTTTTTATCCCCCTTCCCATGCAGCATCGCCCCTGAAAACATAGATCCGCAAAGGAAGGTTTGGTTGGACATCTCCCCTGTTTGTCACAGCATTAGGATTTCAAAAGATTGCACCATAGGCTCTCCTGCTCCCTATACTCTGGCCGGAATCCCAAACAGCCAAGAAGTGTATTGGGATGAAGACCTTTTATGCAACTATTATTCTGAGGCAGATGGAGATGATATTAGGATCACATTGTTTCGGGATGCCACAAGCGCAGCGAAACTGCTGAATCGCCTGAATCCTGCAAAGATACAGCTTGCCATCGGGCTTTGGCGGGATTTTGGAGCATCACTGGATTAGAACTATAAATTCAGGGCACCCTTTCTGAACACAGAAAGTATTTTGAGGTGTCCAAAAAAAGAAAATGCTCAACAGGAGAACTCCTGCTGAGCATTTATTTTGGAAGTTATGGGAAGGAATTAATAGAACTTTCTCTTGTTCTTCCGAGCAGCCTCGGACTTCTGCTTCCGCTTGAGACTGGGGCTGACATAGTGCTCTCTCTTCTTGACCTCAGCGATAACGCCTTCCTTGGCGCAGCTCCGCTTAAATCTTCTCAGAGCGCTCTCCAGAGACTCGTTCTCTTTGATGCGAATTTCAGACATTGGTTTCCCTCCCTCCGGTGCATCCGGCTTGATCCTGGATGCTTTCAGAGCTATTTTCATAGCCTATAAAATTATATAGGAAATCCGACAAATTGTCAAGGGTTATTTGCATTTTTCCCGGAAGAAATTGCAAATAATTTATATGAATATCTATACGGCTCAAAGCATCCACATTCACTTGATTTCCTGAATATGTGCCAATTCCAGCACCTTCCGCGCCTCGTTACAATCCAGAACCGTAAGAACCTGCGTTCTCTTGGAATAGAGCATAATCTTCCCCTGCTCCATGCTCACCCGGTCAATGGACTCTCTGGGAATACGCCGGGTGATTAACCCGGCATATTTGCATACCAGAATACCATCATCAACAGTAATATAAGAAAGCAAAATGAACAGGTTCGCAGGAACGCAAAGGCATACGATCCACAGGCCTAAAAACAGTGCCATTTGCCTTGCTGTGTCATAGTCACCAATACTACACATCACAGCTATCGCAAAAACTGTACTGGCCAACAGCGCCAGAAGCATCAGGACAAACAGCAAGGTACGCCTGTTTTTTAAGGAAAAGGGAGTTTCAACAAATAGATAGGCTTTCCTTTTTTCCATAAGCCTGCCCTTACTTGACGATCAGGTTCACCAGCTTGTTCTTAACTACGATGGTCTTGATAATCCGGCCTTCCATTTTCTCCAGGAAGCGGGCAACCTTTTCCTCCGCCTGAGCAGCGGCAATGACTGCCTCATCAGAGGAATCCGCAGCAATGTGGATAGTGCCACGGAGCTTACCGTTGACCTGAACGGCCATGTCGATCTCTGCATCACGGCACAGTGCTTCCTCGTAGGTGGGCCACTGGGACACAGAGCAGATGCCCTCAAAGCCCTTCATTTCCCACAGTTCGTCACAAATATGGGGAGCAAAGGGGCTCAGGAGCTTCAGGAAGGTCTTGAGATCTGCACGGTTGCAGCCATGATCGCCAAAGTGGTTCATAAGAGCCATCAGGGTGGCAATGGCGGTGTTTGGCTTCAGGGAGTCGATATCCTCGGAAACCTTCTTGATGGTCTTGTGCATAGCACTGACATTGTCCTTGCTGTACTCAGTGTTCTGATCTACTACGCCCTCAGCCATGTTCCATACACGGTCCAGGAAACGCTTGCAACCCTTGACGGCATTGGGAGACCAGGTAGCCGCCTTCTCGAAGTCACCGATAAACATGACATAAAGGCGCATCGTGTCTGCACCATACTCCCGGATAACATCATCGGGATTGACAACATTGCCCAGGGACTTAGACATCTTGACTGCGGGACGCAGTGCCTCGCTGCCGTACTTGGCAATCATGGCATCCTTTTCTTCCTGGGTCTCAAAGTTACCTACATAGTGGGGGTTCTGGCCCAGGATCATGCCGTGGCTGGTACGCTTGGCATAGGGTTCCTTGGTGGGAACAACACCGATGTCATACAGGAACTTGTGCCAGAAACGAGAATACAGGAGGTGAAGCGTTGTATGCTCCATGCCGCCATTGTACCAGTCAACAGGGCTCCAGTATTCCAAAGCTTCCTTAGAAGCCAGAGCTTCATCGTTATGGGGATCCATGTACCGCAGATAGTACCAGGAAGAACCGGCCCACTGGGGCATGGTATCGGTTTCCCGCTTGGCTTCGCCGCCGCAGCAGGGGCAAGTAGTGTTTACCCAATCGGTAATGGCAGACAGGGGGCTTTCACCGTCGTCTGTAGGTTCATAGCTCTCTACATCGGGCAGAAGCAGAGGAAGCTGACTCTCATCCAGAGGAACCGTGCCGCACTTGGGGCAGTGAACAATGGGAATAGGCTCACCCCAGTACCGCTGGCGAGAGAAGACCCAGTCACGGAGCTTGAAGTTGGTCTTGGCACAGCCAATGCCCTGCTCCTCCAGCCACTTGGTAATGACAGGGATCGCATCCTTAACCGTCAGGCCATCCATAAAACCGGAGTTAACCATGATGCCGGTATCGTCTTTCAGGGTGAAGGCAGCTTCTTCCACATTGCCACCCTTGACAACCTCTACGATCTCGCAACCGAAGGCCTTGGCGAAGGCCCAGTCGCGGTCATCGTGGGCAGGAACTGCCATGATGGCACCGGTGCCGTAGGTAGCCAAAGCATAGTCAGAAATGAAGATAGGAATTTCCTTGCCGTTTACAGGGTTGATACCACGAACGCCTGTCAGCTTGACACCGGTCTTTTCCTTGCTCAGCTCAGTACGCTCCAAATCGCTCTTGGCAGCGGCGGCAGCCTGATAAGCCTTAACTTCATCGGCATTTTCCAGCATGGGCATCCACTTTTTGATCAGCTCATGCTCGGGAGACAGAACCATATAGGTTGCGCCGAACAGGGTGTCAGGCCTGGTGGTGAAGATCAGAATGTCATCACCCAGCGTAGACTTGAAGGTGACCTCTGCACCGTAGCTTCTGCCGATCCAGTTGGTCTGCTGTGCCTTGACCCGGTCGATGTAATCCAAGCCTTCCAACTCATCAATGAGGCGGTCTGCGTACTTGGTAATGCGAAGCATCCACTGACTCTTTTCCTTGCGAACTACAGGGGCGCCGCAACGCTCGCAGACACCCTCTACCACTTCTTCATTGGCAAGTACGCACTTACAGCTTGTGCACCAGTTGACAGGCATCTTGGCCTTATAGGCAAGACCATTCTTATACATCTGCAGGAATATCCACTGGGTCCACTTGAAATACTTGGGGTCAGTGGTATTGATCTCCCGATCCCAGTCGAAGCTATAGCCCAAAGCCTTCAGCTGACGGCGGAAATTCAGGATGTTATTTTCGGTTACAATGCGGGGGTGGATGTGATTCTTAATGGCAAAGTTCTCCGTAGGCAGACCGAAAGCATCGTAGCCCATGGGGAACAGCACATTCATGCCATCCATTCTCTTTTTCCGGGCGATGATGTCCATAGCGGTGTAGGGTCTGGGATGACCTACATGAAGACCGGCTGCGGAAGGATACGGGAACTCTACCAGAGCAAAAATCTTGGGCTTATTGCTGCCGTTTTCGGCGGCATAGAGGTTCTTTTCCTCCCAGATCTTTTGCCACTTTGCTTCCAGGTTCGTAAAATCGTAAAACATGGTTCATTACCTCTCTTTATGTCAATCCTCGGTGAGAATATCTTTCAGGGAAATCTGCTCGCCGTCGCCCCACAGCCGCTCCAGATCGTAGAACTGTCTGGCATCTTCTGTAAACACATGGACAACTACAGAGCCAAAGTCCAGAAGCTCCCAGGTGTTGCCCCGGTGTCCTTCACGGCCCAGCATGGTCTCCCCAAGTTCTTCCAGTGCCACTTCCGCAGCATCGCACAAAGTCTTTACATGGGTGTTGGAAGTACCGGTGCAGATGAGGAAGAAATCTGCAAGACTGGAAACCTTCTCAATACGGATCAACTTGATGCCGACACCCTTCTTGGCATCCAGGGCTTTTGTAGCCGCAATGGCTACTTCCTTTGATGTTAACATAGTATCATTTCTCCTTTTCAAGAGTCTTTTTATTGCATAAAGCAGACATATAGGAAATGGCATCCTGAGTAGCCTTGGCCATGATATGGCCTCGGTTCTTCACCAATTCTGCTGTCATCTGCAGTCCCTGAAGCACACCGGTATCCAGATCTTCAAGAGTTAATTTCCTCAGTGTTTCAGCTCCGGGGAAATCCCGGTTTGGTTCTATATAATCCGCAATGTAGATAATTTTCTGTAAGGTATCCATGCCTGTGCAGCCTGTAGTATGGCTGGCAATGGCACGGCATACATCGTCATTCTCTTCAAAAATTCGCTTTGCAACCAGGGATCCTGTAAAAGCATGGATGGTATTGGGTGTTTCCTCTCGATAATCCTCTGGCAGTACACCAAATGAGCGCAAAAGCATCTCTTGCTGCGAGAAAGGCAACGCCTTGGTAATATCGTGGAGCAACGCAGAACGGGAGACTACTTCGGTATCAACTCCATATTTTTCTGCCAGCAGAACCGCCGTATCCCGGCATCCCAGCACATGAGAGATTCGCCTATGATCCAGAAGCTTGCAAACCGTCGCTTCCAGCTTGTCCATGGGTAAGTCTTCCAAGCACTCTGCTGCGCCGTACAGTTTCCACTGCTGAATCTTGTCCCACACGCCGGAAGGCAGCATCTCCTCTGCTGCTTGGAAAACAATCATCCTTCGCACATCTGTCGAAGACATGGGCAGCGCCTTATTATTGACAAAACGCACTCTGCCTCCAAGCTCTCTCCGAACATCCTCTGCAGTCTTTTCCAGAAGACCACGGTTGGTATGCCGCTCATCCTCCCGCAACATAACGCCCAAGGTCGCAAATCTACAAATTCGCTCCGGTTGATACCAATGGAGGAAGGAATAAAACATATCCGTCCCCATAAGAAGGTACAAATGATCTTTGGGGTACAGTTTATGAAGCTGCTCCACCGTATCTGCTGTGTAGCTGCGTCCTTCCCTGTTTAATTCAATATCCGAGACCTTGAAAGCATCCTCCTGCCCTACCGAAAGTTTTACCATTTCCAACCGCTGCAACGGTGATGCCGAACCTTCAGGTAAGGTCTTGTGGGGAGGGGTGGCTGCCGGGATCATGAGGAGTTTATCCAGCTTCAATAACTGAACAGCTTGTTTTGCGGCCTCTATGTGTCCTCTGTGAATGGGATTGAAAGTGCCGCCGTATATACCAATACGAGCCAATGGGATCACCCCTTTATATCACAGGCAATTAACCTTACTTACTTCTTTCTTCTCTCCGTCTTGCCCGTTCCTTATCCCGCTCAATAGCCTTTTCAATGGCAGACTGACGGAAAAATTCATTCTTCCGCTCTCTCTCCGCTCTGGCAGCCTTCCGGCGAGCCTGTGCGCCCTTGCGGACAGGGTTGGACTTTGCCACAGAAACAGGGGCGATCTTTGCTCTGCCCACCATGTTCCGTTCCTGCTTCAGTTTCTCAGACTCCCGATAGATCACGAAGGTAGAGCCTACGGTGCTGACACCGTCACCCCCTGTGGCTTCACAAAGGGCATCCAGAACCTCTCTTGCGCTCATCAGAGCTGCTTCCAGCACTCTGCCCTTTACCAGCTCTCTAGCCTCTAACTGTACACAAGCCTCTGCGACCACCTGCTTGGTAACGCCGCCTTTACCTACCATCAAGGTAGTATCCAGGCCGTTTGCCTGGGCTCTTAATTCTGCTCTCTGCTTACTTGTCAGCATTCTCTTTCTCCTCATTCAATTTCTCACAAAAAAGCTTCAGTGCATTTGCCCGATGAGATACCGCATTCTTCTCATAATGCTCCATCTCACCAAAAGACTTCTCCATAGGAGGATAGTAGAAGATAGGATCATATCCAAATGGACTATTCCCGATTGGGCCGCGGAGGATCTCACCCACCGCCTCGCCTCGTACCTGCAAGGACTTTCCATTGGGATAAACCAAGGTGATAACACAGACAAATCTGGCTGTGCGCTCTCCATCAGGAATATGCTCCATATTTCTCAGAAGCAGCTCATATCTGCCCTTGTCATCCAAACTAGGGTCATCGCCGTAGCGGGCAGAGTAGATTCCAGGCTCACCGTCTAAAGCATCTACAGAGAGGCCGGAATCATCTGCCAGGGCGGGAAGTCCTGTAGCCCTCATAACCGCATCTGCCTTAAGGAAGGAATTTTCCTCAAAGGTGGAACCTGTTTCCTCTACCTCCAAGGTAGGACATAACTCTGACTGTAAAACCAACTCAATGCCGTAGGGGGTCAGAATCTGTGCAATTTCCTCCAGCTTGTGACGGTTTTTACTGGCTAAAACGATCTTCATACCAATTCCCCCAGAACTTCTTTCTGTCTTTGGATCAGTTCCAAACAGCCCTTTCTGCAAAGGCGAAGGAGTTTTTCTTCCTCTGCTTGGGTGAAAGGTCTTCCCTCTCCTGTTCCCTGAATCTCAATAAAGTTGCCGTTGCCGTTAATGACACAATTCAGGTCAACCATGGCATTGCTGTCTTCCTCATAGCAAAGATCCAGCATGGCCTCATTATTTACAATACCGGCAGAAATACCTGCCACATAGTTTTTAATGGGCATTCTGTCCAGAAGGCCCTTTTCCATGAGCTTTCGGCAGGCAAGCACCAGGGCAATAAAACCGCCTGTTACGGATGCTGTTCTTGTGCCGCCGTCGCCCTGTAAAACATCGCAGTCAATGGTGATAGTGCGGTAGCCCAAGGCTCTCAGGTCAACCACAGCACGCAGAGAGCGTCCAATCAATCTTTGGATTTCCGCACTGCGGGGGGACAACTTTAATTTAGATACATCCCGCTTGCTCCGCTCCAAATTGGCCCGGGGCAGCATGGAATATTCCGCAGTGACCCAACCACCGGAAATCACATGAGGCGGCACTTTTTCCTCTACAGAGGCATTGCATAAAACAACCGTATCTCCTGCCCGCACCAGGCAGCTTCCTTCAGCAAACTTGGTAAAACCAAGCTCAAAAGATACAGGGCGAAGCTGGTCAAATAACCTGCCGTCATTTCTCATGTTCAAAACTCCTTACAACAGCGCATCTACAAAGCTACGGGCATCGAAGGGCATCAGGTCATCCACCTGCTCGCCAACACCGATAAATTTAACAGGGATTTGGAGGGCATCTGCAACCGCAATGACAATACCGCCCTTGGCAGTGCCGTCCAGCTTGGTCAGCGCCAGAGCCGTAACACCGGCAATCTCCTTAAACTGCTTGGCCTGCAAAAGGCCGTTCTGTCCGGTAGTGCCGTCCAGAACCAGCAGCACTTCTTTGTCGGCACCGGGAAGCTCCCGGTCAATGATGCGGCTGATCTTATTCAGCTCGTTCATCAAGTTCGCCTTGTTGTGAAGCCGTCCCGCAGTATCGCATAGGATCACATCGGTGCCTCTGGCCTTTGCTGCCTGGATACCGTCAAACACAACAGAGGCGGAGTCAGCGCCCTCATGCTGGCGAACAATCTCAACACCGGTTCTCTGTGCCCAAATTTCAAGCTGATCAGCCGCAGCAGCACGGAAAGTATCAGCGGCGCACAGCAGCACCTTCTTCCCCTGGTGGGTGAGCTGCTTGGACAGCTTGCCAATAGTGGTAGTCTTGCCAACACCGTTTACACCAATCACAAGAATTACAGAAGGCTTTGTATTGAGAGTAAGTCCTGTGTCGCCGACATCGAGCATATCTGCAAGAATATCCTTTAGCGCATTTTGGGCTTCCGCTGTATCCTTAATGTGATCTTCTTTTACCTTCTTCCTCAGAAGTTCTACGGCCTTTGTGGAGGTTTCGATGCCCAAATCCGCAAGGATCAAACATTCCTCCAGCTCATCATAAAAATCATCATCCAGAGAGGAAAAAGCAGAAAACACGCTGCCCAAAGTATTGGACAGGGCCTTTCTGGTCTTCTCCAAGCCCTGCTTGATCTTATCAAAAAATCCCATGATTATTTACTCCTTATCAAGTGGTTACTGCAAAATACCCAATTCCTGCTCCATCTGGTTTAAGTCCATATGCAGAATCTTGGAAACGCCCTGCTCCTGCATGGTCACACCGTAGAGCACATCTGCCATTTCCATAGTACCACGGCGGTGGGTAATGACGATAAACTGGGTCTTTTCGCATAAGTGATGTAAACATCCCGCAAACCGCTCTACATTTCTGTCGTCCAGTGCCGCATCAATCTCGTCCAGCATACAGAAAGGCGTGGGTCTGACTTTCAAAATGGCAAAGTACAAAGCAATGGCAACAAAAGCCTTTTCGCCACCGGAAAGAAGCGTGATGGTCTTTAGCTGTTTTCCGGGAGGCTGCACACGAATTTCAATGCCGCAGGTCAGGGGTTCTTCCGGGTTTTCTAGAATCAAAGCACCCCTGCCGCCACCGAACATTTCCGTAAAGGTCTGCTGGAAATATTGGTCAATCTTTCTGAACTCAGTAAGGAAAATACTGGTCATTTCCGTAGTGATATTGCGGATGATGCTCTCTAACTCCCGCTTTGCCATAAGCACATCGTCCCGCTGGGCAGTCAGATAGGTATACCGCTCGTTGACTCTGGCATATTCCTCAATCGCACCCAGATTGGGCGTACCTAAGGCAGAAATTTTCCGTTTCAGGTCGGAAATTTGCCGGTTTGCTCCGGTGATGGACTCGATCTGCACTCTTTCTGCAACTGCAGTAGTGGGAGTCAGGCCGTAATTGTCCCACAGCCTGTCGATGACCTGCCGTTCTTCCATAGCAGTGGTCATCTTTTTCTGCTCCAGAAGGGCACAGGCTCTCTCCATGGTCAAAATGGAGCGGTTCTTCTCCTGGGCTTCCCGTTCAGACAGAGTTTTATCCGCTTCCAGCTTCATGCGCTGATCCATGGCGGACTGCAGCGACTGCTTCTTTTCCTCTAAAAGCCGCTCCATAGCATCCTTTTGAGAATGGAGTATGGAAATCTGCTTATGAAGCTCTTGATTCTCCTGCATATAGGAATCGGAAAGTGCAGTCTTCTTGTCCCGATCACCACGGAGAGCATCGGCAAGCTCTGTAAGCTGCTGGATATTCTCCCGCGCAGACTGCCGCTCTGCCTCCAGAGCGGCAATATCCGTCTTTTTCAATGTGATCCGTCCGGACAGCTCATCGGTCTGTCTGGCAGCCTCCGTCTGATCCTGACTTAATACTTCCAGTTCTCTAAGGGTATCCTCCAGCTGATAGGAAAGGGCCTCCATCTGACCCCGAAGGCTGGCGACCCGCTCCCGATCGGTTCGGGCTCTCTCCTGCAGAGAATCCAATTCTCTCCGAGAGGCCTCTCTTGCTTCCTCCAGAGCTTGCAGAAGAATCATATGCTGCTTTTCTTCGCCTTCCTTGCGAAGAACATCATCTTGCGCAAGACGGAGCTCGTCTTTGGCGGTACCCAATTCATATTCAGTTTGGGTAACACTTCTCTGTGCCTCTGCAAAAACGGCTCTTAAGGACTCCTTCTTCGCGGTGAGTTTTTCTTCCTCCTGGGTGAGCCGCTTCAGTTCATTGGCTCTGGAGAGAATACCGGCTTCTTTGGATGTAGAGCCGCCAGTCATAGAACCGCCGGGGTTCATAACCTGACCGTCCAAGGTCACAATCTTAAATCGGCTCTTAAACTCCTTCGCCATAGCAATGGCGCTGTCCAATTCCTCAACGACCACTATGCGACCTAATAGGTTGTCCACAATAGGCCTATAGCAGTCTTCACAGCGCACCAGCTCTGCGGCAATGCCTACGAAGCCGGGGCAGTCCTCCACCCCGTCCTCATTGAGGCTTCTGCCTGAAATGGCTGTGATGGGAAGGAAGGTGGCTCTTCCGCTGTTGGTTCTCTTTAAGAACGAGATAGCAGCCTTGGCATCCGCTTCACTGCCAACCACGATCTGCTGCATAGCAGAGCCCAGAGCGATCTCAATAGCAGTGGTAAATTCATCGTCTGTCTGGATCAGTCGGGAAATCGGGCCATGTATGTTACGCAAAGTACCTCTGCCGCTTTCCTGCATGATCATGCGGACAGACTTACTGTAGCTTTCAAAATCAGCTTCCATAGCACGATAGACCCGAGTCTTGGCAGATACACCTTCTAACTGAGAAGAAAGCTGCTGAAGCTGCTGCTGCACGCTATCTCTTCGCTGCACGCGTCCATTTAGCCGCAGCTCGTAGCCGGCAATCGTATTGCTTGCAGCCTTTGCCTGATCCTGTGCGGTATGCAGTTCCTTACGGCAAAGGGAAAGTGCCTCATTAGCCTGCTCCTGCCGGGCGAAGCCCACTGAAGTTTCCTCCCGTATCACAGACATTCTGCCCTCAGCCTGAGAAACAGAAACATCCAAAGCCGCAATATCTGCCTGACGGGAGGAAATATCCGTCATAAGCTTGGACTCTTTGGCCCGAAGCTCAAAGTATCGCTTGGTCAGGCCTTCAGCACTGGCAGTAAGGCTCTGAACATCCAGAAGTAATGCATTCAGTTCCTGTTCCAGCCGTTCCAGATCTTTTTCAATTTGCCGGATGCGCTCCTGAGAAGCAGCAATTTGGCTGTCTATGGAAGAACTGCGGTCATCCTGCTGATCCAGTTCCTCCTGGATGCGGGCAATGTTCTGATTATTGTTATCCATTCTGCCCTGCAAGACAGCCATTTCACCAGAAAACTGCCGACCTTGTACTTCCGTATCGGCGCAGTCTTGACGGATCAGCTCTATGCTACCATCCTGCTCCCTGAGTTTTCCGGAAAGCGCCTCTGCTTTGAGATACAGTTCATCCAAAGCCCGGTGTTCCTGTTCCAGAACGAAGGCAGAAGAAGCGTAGTCCTCTTCCGCTTTCTTTGCTGCCGCTGCCAGCTTGTCCAGATTTTCCAGCCAAACGGCAATTTCAAGACCTTTTAACTCGGCTTTTAGATCCAAATAGCGTCTTGCTTTCTCGGACTGCACCCGAAGAGGCTCTAACTGCAGCTCCAACTCAGAAATCTTGTCACCGATTCGCAGGAGATTGTCTTCTGTGGTTGCCAGCTTCCGTTCCGTTTCCTCTTTGCGATGGCGGTACTTGGAAATGCCGGCGGCTTCTTCAAAGACCTGACGGCGGTCTGTGCTTTTTAAGGAGAGAATCTCATCAATACGGCCCTGGCTTACATTGGAGTAGCCCTCACGGCCCAGGCCGGTATCCATAAACAGCTCATGGATGTCACGCAAACGGGCAGACTGACGGTTAATATAAAACTCACTATCGCCGGAACGATAATACCGGCGGGTAACGGAAACATCATCACAGTCGTAAGGCAGCGCACGATCTGAATTATCCAGAACAAGAGTGGCTTCCGCAAAGCCTACAGGGGCTCTTTTCTGTGTGCCCCCAAAAATTACATCCTCCATTTTTGCGCCACGGAGGGTCTTAGTGCTTTGCTCACCCATGACCCACAAAATCGCATCGGAAATATTGGATTTTCCACTGCCATTTGGGCCAACAATGGCAGTTATATCACCGCCAAATTGAATTACTGTCTTATCCGGGAAGGACTTAAAGCCCTGGATTTCCAATGATTTTAGATGCACAAGCAGAACCTCGCCATAATAATAGTCTATGTATCAGTTTATTATAACAGTATAGCCTTCCAAATGCAAGTAATTTCCTTTCCCACGCAAAAGTTTCTTTTCCCCGATTCTAAAAAGGGAGCGGAGATATCCTGAAAAAGGCATCTCCGCAAAGTTCGTTTGTACACTTATTCGTACACATAAAGATTTACAATAGGGGCACAACCTGAAAGGAGAACGAACATATGTCCAGAATCACCGGAACAATTCCCTATGTCCAGGAGCCCCGCAGAGCCCAGTACCGTTCCGTTAAAATCCAACCCCGTGATTACCACCCCGCCCCGAAAAAAGCCAGCTTTCTTCGCATGGCAACCCAAGTAACAGATTTTGCACTCTGCCTGGGGACAGGTGCTCTGTTGCTGGGGGCATTACTTCTGATCCTCGTTTCCCTCTAAGAGATTCGTATAGTCATCGAAGGTCTCTCTTCGGGAAATAAGCCGGTAGCCACCCTCATCCAGAAGGACCTCTGCAGCACGCAGTGTGCCGAAAAAATTGGATGAGGATGCTCTGCCGTATGCACCAACATCATGGATCATCACCAAATCCCCCCGTTTCAAAGGATGCACCACATGATTGCCCACAAGTTCGTCCTTTGCATCGGGGAGACAGCCTGCGACACGGTAAGCATTTCTGTCCTCGATCAGCAGCTTGCCCGGTCTGGACACATGGTAATGTCTGCCAGCTTTTACGGCATCGGGCAGGTGAATACAGGAAAAATCTGTGTATGCATAAGTTGTTCCGCAATTCCTAATGCCTTGAATCTTGGCTATGACCACACCTGCAGGTATTGCAATATGCTGCCCCACTTCCATGACCAGCGCCATACCCGCAAGGTCAGGCCATTTTTCCACCAGTTTACCAAAACTCACTTCAATACCGCTCGCTTCCTTGGGCAGATAATCCACCGGTGTTTCCTTGGTACACCGGTAAATATCACCGCCTATATGGCACCAGCGCAAAAGTATACCATGCTCTCGCTGCAATTCCGAAGCAACTTCCAGAATCTTTCTGGTACACTGTGCCAAAGCCCCAGGGTTGCTGAACTCTTTTCCCGGAGTTAAATAGATACCGAGATTCTTATACCCCCGATCCGCAGCCCGTTTCGCTGTGGCAAACAGTTCTTCCTTGCTCATGCCCATCTTGGAAATCTGGCTTCTTTGGGTAATCCCCTGAAAATCCAGATAGCCGTATGAATTTAAGCGCAGGCCAAGGCCCTTACCTTTGTAGGCATTGACACGGATATCCTCGAGCTGTTCCCCTCTATCTAAAATAATAGTAGCACCACAGCTTAAAGCCAGACTCCAGCTTTCATAATCCGGAAACATCTCATAATAAACTATATCTTCTCCAGGGATCCCGGCCATTTGCGCCAGGCGCAGCTCCACACCGTTGCAGCACTGCACATCACAGCCTGCCTGATGGATCACCCGAAGCATATGAGGGTTATTTTGTATCCGAACAGGAAACAGCATAGCGAAGCCAGGATTCCAGGAAAACGCCTGCCTGACCCGCTCTGCCTGCTTATGAACCGTTTTGCTGTCATACACAAATAAGGGCGTTCCGTAGGCTTTGACCAGTTCTTCTGACATCTTTTTGTTCACAAAGCTCCTGTCTCTGGAATAGTACTTAGGTCTGTCCATGGCTCACCTCTTATTTTCTCTGTACAGTGCCGCAAGGCCTTTGATAATCAAATCTTCATCAAAAATCATTTCTCTGCGGCAAAGAGGAAGAATAAACCTACCGATACCACCTGTCATAACTACTGTTGCACTCTGCCCCAGTTCTTCCTCCATGCGCGCGACCAGGCCATCCAGCATAGATGCCGTTCCAAACATAATACCGCTGCGCATACAGTCAATGGTATTTCTGCCAATCACTTTCTTTGGCTGGTCCAGACTGATGCCGGGCAGAAGCGCCGCTTTGCTTGTCAGGGCATCCAGAGAAATTTTAACACCGGGGCATACACATCCTCCGACCAGTGCCCCGTCTTTATTCAACACTGTGATGGTGGTGGCTGTGCCCATGTCCACCAGAATCATCGGGGGCTTATACTCCCGCAGTGCCGCAACCGCAGCAACTACAAGATCAGCACCTGTCTGGGCGGGGTTATCAATCTGAATATTTAACCCTGTACGAATACCGGGGCCAACCACAAGACAAACCTTACCGGTCAACTTCCACAGTGCTGTGCGGATGGAATTGAGTACCGGGGGCACCACAGAGGACACAATGCTCCCTTCCACATCACCGGGCTTTACTTCAAACAACTCTAACATCGTTTTCAGTTCGGCACAGTATTGATCGGAGGTCTTAATGGAGTCGGTTACCATGCGGGCCTGGAAAAGGATCTCATGCCCACGAACACCGCCTAAAACAATATTGCTATTTCCTATATCAACAGTTAAAATCATCGTCTTTCCTCCTACAATTCCTTGATTTCCCAGCTAATTTCCTGCCTGTTCACAAAAATGATGCCATAGGTGGGACGGTAACCGGAACAAGCACCGGGATTGAAAAACAGAATATCATCCACTTGCTCAGCATAAGCTCTGTGGGTGTGCCCGAACAGCATCACTCTCGCTCCGGCCTCTCTGCCAGCCAATTCCAACCGCAGAAGGCCGCTTTTTACGCCATATTGATGGCCGTGAACCAGTAAAAACACATTGCTGTCAAAAGACGTAATCCTCCGTTCTTCCAGATCAGGCTGATAAGCATAGCGGTCGCAGTTCCCCGCCACTTGATACAGTGGCAGATTCGGGAAAATTCCCCTTAAGTCATCGGCATCCCGCCAGCAGTCGCCCAAATGGAGGACTGCATCGGGCATCTCCTGCTGCACCGCCAATTCCATATTTTCAACCGCTCCATGAGAATCAGACAGAATCAAAAGCTTCATGGCGCACATATCCTCCTTCTGCTGCATATAGTATACCACAGGCATCTTTTTTCCATTATAGCAGAAATCAGGACTGGAGGCAATCAAAATGAAGAAAAATCCGAGTTTTTCACATGCATCCATGATGCAGCTTTTGAAAACCCCGGAGGGAAGGCAGCTCCTTTCCCTTGTTAAAAAGGCGGATCCAAGGCTGATGCAGGAGGCGATGAAAGCCATGCAGTCCGGTGATTCAGCCAAAGCGGCTGCGCTTCTCGCTCCATTGACGCAGGACAAGGAAATCAAAGCACTGATGGATAAAATCCAGAGAGGCGGTGGCTTCGGTGCCTGATCTGTCACAGCTTCTGGCGCAGGTAATGTCCAATCCACAAATGATGGCGCAAATGGCATCCCTGGCCCAGAGTCTGGGTTTGCAGGATGATGAGCAAAGCGTTGACAGCACATTTACCAATCCTTCCCAGGAGACCTTCCAACAACAGCCTTCTGTTTACACGCCCCAGCAAAGTGATCCCGCACAGCTCATGGGAAGCCTCATGCAAATGGCAAACTCCATGGGCGGTGATGATCGGCAGCTTGCTCTGATACAGGCTCTAAAGCCTTTTGTGCGACCAGAACGGGCACGGAAGCTGGAACGGGCGGTGCAGGTTGCCAGAATGTCACGGCTTGCAGAAAGAGCAATACATACTTTGTCACAAAACGGTACCCAGGCAGGTGATTTCTATGTATAACCGCTACACGCCTAAGCAGGACGGAAGCTTTAATAAAAACAGAGTTCAGGAGCAGCCCGTCCCATGCCCACCACCGGTTCAGGAGCACCAACCCCCGCAGCCACATTGCGAACCGCCAAGGCAGAAATCGCCTTGCAACACCGCCACAGGCTTTCTTTCCGGACTGTTTCCAAAAAACATGGATACAGGGGATCTTCTCATGCTTCTGATTTTGCTGCTTCTTCTCAGCGACGGCTCAGAAAACGCCCCCGATCCACTTCTTACCATTGCCCTGTTTTTTCTTATGGAATGAAAAGAAGAACGAAAAAGCGATGCGCCCATTTTGCCCGGGTGCATCGCTTTTACTTAGTTTATTTTCCGTGGCAGAGCTGCCAGAAGGCAACAGCACTGGCTGCGGCAACATTCAATGAATCCACATCGTGATACATAGGGATTTTGACGGTATAGTCACAGTCTGCAATAGTGGTTTCCGTGAGTCCATCTCCCTCAGAGCCCAGAATCACCGCAAGCTTTTCTTCTGCCATGAGTTTGGGATCATCGATACTGACAGAATCATCTTTTAACGCCATAGCAGCAGTCTTGAAGCCCATTTCCCGCAAGCGGGACATCCCCGGCTCCGGCCAATGGGACATTTCTTCCCCGATAAAGGTCCAGGGAACTTGAAACACTGTGCCCATGCTGACACGGGCAGAGCGGCGATACAGCGGGTCGCTACAGCCGGGGGTAAGCAATACAGCATCCATTCCCAAAGCCGCTGCAGAGCGGAAGATCGCCCCCACATTGGTGGGATTCATAATGTTTTCCAGCACAACAATTCGCTTCGCTCCCTGACACACTTTCTCTACAGCAGGAAGTGGCGGTCTTCTCATAGCGCAAAGGACACCTCTGGTTAGCTGAAATCCTGTGAGCTGGGTTAGAATATCCGACTCAGAAGTATAAACAGGAATTTCTCCGCAGCGTTCGACTACATCCTTAGCCTGCCCTTCAATGTGCTTTCTTTCCATGAGCAGAGAAAGCGGAACATAGCCTGCATCCAGGGCTCGATGGATCACCTTGGGGCTTTCCGCAATGAACAGGCCCTTTTCCGGTTCAAACCGATTCAGAAGCTGAGCTTCCGTCAGCCGTGCATAGACATCCAGCTCCGGTACAGAAAAATTAGTAATTTCAATCACATTGGGCATTTTGCAACCTCTTCTCACCCACAAGGGGTCAATCTTTATGTGCTGTCCTTCGGGGATTCAGCAACTCTACGATGTACGCATACATTCCGGGGCATTCCCGTTTTCTGCCCGCCGAAGCGATAAAATACACGCCCCTACTGATAGCAAAGGTTTACAGCCGCTTCGTTGTGTTGTCAAAATCGTTGTATGCTTCATTGATATAATAGAACAGAACAAGAAGATAATACCAAAGTCAAAACCGGGTGTCAAGTGCCGTTACTTTTTATCCCGCTGCAAACCTTCTATGTTATGTACTGCAAAAATACAAATATAATATCCATGATGCCAAAGAGGGACGACCGGTCAGCCATCCCTCTTTCCTATTTAATTATTGTCTTTGTTTTGCTCTTTTGCCTTGGTCTCCTTGCTTCCCTTGGCAAACACAACGAATTTGCCCATAGTATAATTGATCAGGAACCCAAAAAGTCCCCAGAACAGCTTTGCCAAAGTCATCACTCTAAAACAAAGAAAGGTCATGCCTTCCATGTGGAGAACCTTACCGCAGAGCAGAAGGCCGGCTTCCACCAAGAGGAATGCCAAAATACGAGTGGCTAGAAATTCCACAAACTCCTTTGCTACTACCGGCAATGCCCAACTTTTACTCTTGTAAACAAAGGGCTTATTCGTGAAGAAGGCAAAAGTCACCGCCGCTGAGAAGGAAATGGCATTGGCTATGGCATCATAACCCTCGCCAAGAATATGACACATAATCGAATACAACCCGAAGTCAATCACAGTAGCCAGCAGTCCAAAAACCACATATACAAGCAGCTCAGGATCCGTAATCTTTTTCCAAATCTTTTTAAGCATATTGGTTCTCTCTTTCTTCGTATATTGTGTAAACAATAACATTCCCAGAGGAAAAAATCAAGACTTTGTGGACAATTTATGTATAGCCCCATTTCCGGAGGAATAAACTGTACCCTAAAACAAAAAGGAGGACAGCCTATGGTTTACGATTTGGATACCCTGAAAATGCCTGCACCTCCCCTACCCGCTCCCACAATCCAGGAGCAGACACCCACCATGTATGTCAAAAAACCAATGTCCAGTTTTTCCAAACAATGTATCGGCAGTATTTTCCTAATCATCTTTCTTTTTCTTGTTCGCATTTCCTATCCTCCGTGGGGTTCTTTCCTGCGGGAACTGTTGACCGCAGAGGAAGTTAGCCCTGTGGAGCAGGCAGGCCAGACCATGCTCATAGAAATCTTTTCCGGTACGCCTGTGCCGGAGGCATTTTCTGCTTTCTGCATTGAGGTATCCCATGCCTCGCATTAGAATGAGCCCCTGGGTTCCGGTTGGGTTGTGCCTGTTTTACCATTTAGATCCATGGGGCAGCTTTCTTCCTTTTCTTCTGGCTGTTTTGGTACATGAACTTGGGCATATTGTGGCAATTATTTTTGTTTGTGGAAAGGTTACCGCTATAGAAATTCATCTTGGTGGTGCAATTTTGGAAACTGCACCCTTAACATACAACCAGGAAATCTTTTGTGCTATGTCCGGTCCGGTTTCCGGACTAATTTTCGGTTTTCTCTTCCGCAAAGTACAGCCCTGGTTCTGGTATTGGACTGTGCTTCACAGTCTTTACAACCTTTTGCCAATCTATCCTCTGGATGGGGGGCGGGCTTTAAGGGCCGCCTTCTGTAAGTACCTGCCTCTGGGCAAGGCAGAGGCTTTATCTCATGCAGTAACTATACTCTTTTTCTGTATCTTCACCCTTTTCTGTTTTCTGTTCCCGATGCCGCAATTCCCCTTCTTTTGGAAAATCATACCTGTTAGTCTGCTTTTCCTGCAGTTCTTCCCTTGACAGTCATTTCCCGCCATGGTAAAGTAAAGAAGACTTCCAAGGAAAGGTGAATTCTCCATGAAAGGTAAAAAGAAAAACAGTAAATTCTGGCTGGCGCTCACTGTTTTCAGCCTCATCGGGCAGGTAGCCTGGGTGGTTGAAAATATGTACTTCAATGTATTTATCTATAAGATGTTCCATGCAGATGCCGGGAGCATTTCTGCCATGGTGGCCGCCAGTGCGGTTGCCGCCACTGTGACTACCCTCTTAGTTGGGGCATGGTCAGACAAGGTAGGAAAGCGGAAACTTTTTATCTGCGGAGGGTATATCCTGTGGGGCGTTACCATCTGGAGCTTCGCCTTAATTCGGGAAGATGTGATTTCCGCAGTCTTCCCCGCTGTTGCCTCTGCCGCCTCCATGGGCGTTACCCTGACCATCATTCTGGACTGCCTGATGACCTTCTTCGGTTCTTCTGCCAATGATGCCTGCTTTAACGCATGGCTTACAGACTCCACCAACGAATCGAACCGGGGTTCTGCAGAAGGCATCAATGCCATGATGCCTCTGGTTGCCATTTTGGTAGTATTCGGCGGCTTCATGGGCTTTGACCTGAATCTTTCCCAAAGCTGGGTAACTATTTTTACTGTGATCGGCCTCGTTGTCATCACCATCGGTGTCCTTGGTATTTTCCTCATTGAAGATACCGGTCGAAAAACAACAGAAAACAGCAGCTTCTTTGGGAACATCGTCTACGGCTTCCGTCCCTCTGTGATCCGGGAGAACATTACCCTTTATATTGTTCTGCTGAGCTTTGCTGTGTTCAATATATCCATTCAGATCTTCATGCCCTACCTGATCCTCTACTACAACGTTTCTCTAGGCATGGACAACTATGTTCTCATTATGGCGCCGGCTATTATTGTCGCTGCAGTTGTCACTGTTTTTGTCGGTAAACTCTATGACCGACTTCATTTCCGCAAGTCTGTAATTCCGGTTTTAGGACTACTCATGGCTGGGTACGCAATGCTGTATTTCTGCAAGGGAACTGCTCTTGTGTTCGTCGGTTCTCTAATCATGCTCAGCGGCTATCTTGGTGGTATGGCGGTCTTTGGCGCTATGATCCGGGAACACACCCCGGAAAATAAGGCAGGTATGTTCCAGGGGCTTCGGATCGTGGGACAAGTGCTGATTCCAGGTGTCATTGGCCCGGCCATCGGTGCTGCAGTGCTGAAAAACGCAGAAATGATTGTCAATGACGACGGCACACAGTCCTTCGTCCCTAATGAAAACATTTTCCTTGCAGCATTCCTGGCTGCCGCAGTCCTTTGGCTTGTTTTGATCCCGCTGTTCCAAAGGCTAAAAAAGGGGGATAACCATGCTGCATGATCTTTATACACCACAAGGTCAAGCTCTGGCATCATCACCGGTCACCCAGCCCTGGACTTCCTATCCCCGACCTCAGTTGGTTCGGAAAAACTGGGCCAATCTTAACGGATGGTGGGATTTTGCCGTATCCACAGTGGCAGCCTTGCCGCAAAAATATGATAAAAAGATCCGTGTTCCCTTCGCCCCGGAAAGCCTGCTCTCCGGCATCCATGAACACTTCCCCGAAGGCAGTTATCTATTCTATTTCCGGAAGCTTCCTGCGACAATAAGCCCCGTAGGAGGCCGTGTGCTGCTGCACATTGGAGCTGCAGACCAAATAACCGATGTTTTTATTAACGGACAAGAGGCTGGACATCACGAGGGCGGCTATGAAGCCATGACCTTTGATATCACGCGCTATCTGAAAGACGATAATGAACTTGTAATTCGGGTGCAGGATGATCTCAGAGGTAATGTGTTCCCCTATGGCAAGCAGACCATGAAGCGGGGAGGAATGTGGTACACCCCTGTTTCCGGTATTTGGCAGACAGTATGGCTGGAGGTCGTTCCGGAAAACTATATTCACAGCTTGACTGTTGATGCCACACCGGAGAGAGTTATTATTTCCACAGAAGGTTATTTAGGTGGCGGAACAGTAACCATAGAAGACCCGGAAGGTACTGTTTCCCTGGCCCTTACCGATGGAGTGGCCCAATATATTCCCCAAACGCCCCGGCTTTGGTGCCCCAATGACCCCTGGCTCTACCGTTTTACCGTCCGCACCCCTGAAGATCAGGTTGACTCCTACTTTGCCATCCGCACCCTCAGTATTGAAACTGTTGAAGGGTATCCCCGCCTTTGTCTCAACGGAAAGCCCTATTTCTTCCACGGGCTTCTGGATCAGGGCTACTGGAGCGATGGACTGTTTACCCCCGCGGATCCCTCCTGTTATGAATGGGATATTCTTGCCATGAAAAAGCTGGGCTTTAACACCCTGCGAAAGCACATCAAAGTTGAGCCGGAGCAATTCTATTATGACTGCGACCGGCTGGGCATGATCGTCTTTCAGGACATGGTAAATAACGGTTCCTATTCTTTCCTGCGGGATACCGCACTGCCTACCATCGGTTTACAAAAACTGGGGGATAAGCACTTGCATCGTGATCTGACTACCAGGGGCGCTTTCCTCATGGGGATGTGGTCTACCGTTAGGCAGCTGAAAAATCACCCCAGCATTTGCTACTGGACGATTTTCAACGAGGGCTGGGGACAATTTGACAGCGATAATGTTTTTGAGCATATGCGCAAATTGGATGATACCCGCTTTATTGACACCACGTCCGGCTGGTTTAGAAGAAAAAAGACCCAGGTAGACAGCAGACACATCTATTTTAGGCCCCTGAAAATGAAAGCAGGCACAAAACCTCTGGTGCTATCCGAATTTGGAGGCTACAGTTTCAAACCGGAAGGCCATGTTTTTAATGACAGCAGTACCTATGGCTACGGAAAGTATGAGAAATTGGAAGATTTCTCTCATGCTGTTCAGGCGCTGTACCGGGAGCAGGTGCTTCCTCTGGTAAAGATGGGACTGTGTGCAGCCATATATACCCAGGTTTCCGATGTAGAGGACGAAACCAACGGACTGGTGACCTATGATCGGAGTGTGGAAAAGCTAAGGGCTGAGGATATGTTGCCCATTGCGAAAGCTTTGGAGGATGCCATAAAATAAATCAAAATGCTCCCCAGTTTCTGCAGAAATTGGGGAGTTATAGCATGGCTCCATATTTTAATAGTTGATTTCAGCAAAAAGAGCAGCGGTTTATGTAAAAAAATCTATAAAAATATGAAAATAATGCTTGCAATTTACAAGAAGCTATGCTATTATATCTGGGCACGCGAGAGTGTATGCGCCGGTAGCTCAGTTGGATAGAGTGACTGACTACGAATCAGTAGGTCGGGGGTTCGAGTCCCTTCCGGCGTACCAGTAAAAAAGCCTGAAATCGTAAGATTTCGGGCTTTTTTCTAACTTTTGGGGCATATTTTGAAAAGGGTGTTTTTGCATTTTGGGTCAATTTTGGGTCAATGCTCAAAAAATGGGTCAGCCGGAGCGTTTTTTCGTCCGGAAAATGGCATCGGCTATGCGTTCTGCTGACTGTGTGTCTGCCTGTTCGATAAGGTGAGAATAGATATTTTGTGTGGTGCTGACCTGGGCATGTCCCAGGCGTTTTGAAATGCTGACCGGGTCTGCCCCGGAGAAGTACAGGACAGAAGCCATACTATGCCGGAATTTGTGGGCGTGAATATGGGGAAGGTTGTATTTCTTCTCAAATCGCCGGAGGTAGCCGCTTAGGGTATCGGGCGCCATGGCACCGCCAAATTCCCCAGTGAACACAAAATTGCTGTGGATCCAGCGATCCCCACAAGCAAGCTGGGTTTCGAGCTGCCAAACCCGGTATTGCCGCAGCAGCACCATAGTTTCCTTTGGGAGCCGGATTGTTCGCTCTACTCCGGTTTTGGTGTTGGATTCATAAACGCCCCGCTCCGGGGTGTACAAGAGAGTTGTGTCAATGCGGATAGAGGAATCATCCCAGTTTACTTTGTCCCATTTTAGCCCCACGATTTCCCCACGGCGGCACCCGGTGATCATAAGCAAGTGAATAACTGTCTGCCATTTGATAGGCTCCTGGCCGGCTGCATCACGGATGGCAATCAATTCGGAGGTTTGGAATGTTCCTACCTCCGATTTTTCTTTTTGTGGCGGGGTGGCTTTGTCTGCGGCGTTGTAAGGTACAAGCATTTCTTTTTCTGCCTGGGCTAGTACGATATGAATAAAACGGTGATATGCCAGGATAGAGGTTGTGGAAAGCGGCTCGTTTCTTTCGTCCACAGAGAAAAGCCTTTCAAAGGGAATTCCCGCTGCTTCTGCAATTAAAACGCCATTTTCCTTCAGGATGGGTTCACCCCTCCCGGCTGCATTTACAGTTGATTCCGCAATACCGGCAATCCGGGCAACCTTCGCCATGGTCAGTTTCTTTTCTTTTAGAGCTGCCCGAAAATCCTCATGGTGTATTGCTCTAGCCGCCGTTCCTCTAACCCCGCTCCTGGACAGAGCTTTATAAAAGCTGTTGAGATGAATTGCCCGAATGTCCTGTATCGCCATGTGTCCAATAGCCTGATTGGTGCGGTTTTGCAACCGCTTGTATCCGGCAATGGTTCGGTGTTTCGTGCCGGTGCGTTCTTTTAGGTCAATAACATAGGCGGCATATTCCGCAAAAGTTTGACGGTTATCAAAGGCATAGCCCTGTTCTATTGACCGCTCAAAGTCCGCAGCAGCCCGCTCCACAGCCTTTTTGATTTGCCGCTCTGTCATACCGGGAGCGGGTTTGTAGGTGGTTCTGTGTCGGATACGGTTGCCGGAGGTATCAAAACCCCCGGAAACGGTGATGCGGTAGGTCGTGCCGGTCTTGCCGGTGATCTTCTCAATGGTTGCCATAGAAATACCTCGTTACCAGACGGCGTTAACAATGTCATTATATCCTAGTTCATCTTGGAGTGTTTCTCTAAAAAAGTCGCAAATTTGCCGTAATTCCTGCTGTAACAAGAAGCTACCACATATAACATCTATTCGACCCGATAATTCTGGGTGTGCATCTATGAGTTCATTTCTGAGTTTGTTTTCCGCCATTCGCTCATTGCGTTGTCTGCTGAAATATCTAGGATTTTCGCCAGGCTTTAATAAGGAAATCGGCTCATTGGAATCCTCGTTGCTAATATCGTCCTGCAACACGGAAATCATTTCAAAAATGGGAGATTCGCCGAACATCCTCATGAAAAGGACAAAACCTTTAAGGGAATCATCAACATTTGCTTCTGCGTATTCCTTTAATTTTATAATTGTTTTAACTACATCATGTGGCAACCCCAACTCGTCAACGGCACTGCGTGTTGGAGCGGGATCATCAGAAAGACCGAGCAAATAATCTGTTGTCACATTGTAGTGTTTAGCCAGCTTTGCGATTTTTTCACAACCGACCGATCTAGTCGAATCGCTGTCTTCTAATGCTTGTATAACTGCTTTAGTTACGCCAGTAGCAGCGCTTACTTCATCCATTGATTGCCGCCCATGTTGATTGTATACTGTGCGGGCATCTTGGAATCTTTCTGCTCTTGTTAGTCGTATCATTTGTACCTCCTATAAACGAAACAAAACAGAAGAATGTTTCGTTTGTGTTTTGAATCCGAGTAAAAACGAAAAAACAAGTTTTTTGTGCTATAATCTATAAACGAAACAACAACAACAAATGTTTCGCTTGTAGTTTAGCAGACAAGTATTCAGAAGTCAACAACAATTTTGGAGGTAATCAATATGGAAATCAGGAATTTGGAAATCAGAAACGCAGCAAAGGCGGCGGGCGTTCGGCTGTGGCAGGTTGCGGAAGCTTGCCAGGTCAATGACTGTACCTTTTCCAGAAAGCTGCGTAAAGAGCTGTCACCCAGTGAAAAAGCAAAGATTTTGACCATTATCCAGAATTTGGCAGCCGGAAACCAGGGGGTAGTTTGATGGCAGATGTTTTAACCGTCCGGGAAGCTGTCACCAGGGCGAAACAGGAGGGCTTTCCTGTTTCGGAATATTCCCTGCGGAAATGGGTCAGGAGCGGGGAAATTCCTGCCCGGAGTGCGGGCAATAAGATTCTTCTGTATTATCCAAATTTGATTACATACCTGACCTGTGAGCAAGTGCCGGAGAAAACCAGGCAGCAAGGAAATAATACCGTAATTCTGCGGTAATTAGGAGGAAATACCATGGAAAAAGAGGAAAAGCGGAACGATTGCCAGTCTTGCCATAACTGCAAATGGCACTGTAAATATGACTGGGCAGAAGAAAAGAGTTGCCTGTGGCGGCGAACCTGGGACGGCTCCCAGTGTGATCTATGGCAACCGGGAGCGGGTTGCTGCTGGGATTGCACCAACGGCGATCCTTCGGAAAAACAGCTATATGAGTTGGTTCCTAGAATCTGCGCAACCTGTGAGGGTTCGAGCTGCAAAAATTGCACAAACTGTGGTTGTGATCCAGAAAGTAGCCATTACCCGGAAGTAGGGCTAGTGGATGGCAAGTGTCCTCATTGGCACATTTCTTCATCTGCCCATTATGTAGCGGGGAGACTGTACAAAGTAAACGAAACGATGAAGCATGACAACGGCGAAAGTCCGTTGTGGAGGATTTAATGGGAAAAGGCAATTATATCCGAACGGTGAGAGCTGGGCGTTATGTGGCTCAGGTGCAATATACCAGGGCGTTACCCGGTGACAGCCCCGCAGCACGGCGGGCGAAAACTGCGGTTGCTACCCAGGCACAACATTTCTTGAATGTCAAAAACGCAACGGAAAAGCTGGAACGGCTGCTTTATGCCAATTTTGACAGCAAAGATTCGTACTTTTGTACCTTCACCTTTTCGGACCCAAAATTGCCTTTAACCCTGAAAGATGTGAAAAAAGCCTTTGTAGCTTATATTGCAAAACTGCGGAAAGAATGGAAACGCACCGGGCGGGAGCTGAAGTACATATACACCATAGAGGGCGAACCTAACGAAAAGTGCAGCCCTGCGGCTCCTGTGAGCGGCTCCACATGGGAAACGGAACCCTGGAAGGTTACAGACCGATGGGAAAAACTGGATTCTCCGGGTCAGGAGCGGGCAGAAAGCCCGGTGCGCTTCCATATTCACTGCTTCCTCCGGCTGCAAAAAAGCGATTATGACACAGTTAGATCCTTGTGGGACTTGGGGCATGTTCACATAAACAAAATGAAGGTGAACGAAATAACCACCTTTTCCCGGCTTGCTTCCTATGTGACAAAGGAATACAGAACCGGGGAGAAGTCTGTGGGCGCACGCAGCTATGTACCAAGCCTGAACCTGGCACAGCCGGAGATTACCGGGTGTTGGTGCGAGGATGGCATAACCATAGAGCCGCCAGACGGCGCAGAGGTCATTCGTTCCGGCAGGGAGGACATGATATACACCAGTTATAAATATCTGGTATACAGGCTTCCACGCCCGCAGCAGCTACCCGCTCCGTATGTTAGAAAAGGCTCAATTCAGAAGAAAAAGAGCCGGTTATAATTTCATAAAACCGAACGGAGGTCATTCGTTTTCCTTGGTGGTGGTTCTTATCTTCTCAAACAGGGATATAGAAAATTGAAAACGGCTATTTTCAAATCACCCGGAGCGGGCTATAATTAAGGCGTGGCTTTAAGCGGTGTTTGCCTGGGGTTTCTCGGTGATTTGTACCGGGAACGGTGGCGTTTTTCGCTGTGATCACCACGAAAAATCGCTCTCAACTGCTGGTTGACCCCCCTCCCAAAAATAACATTCACTTCGTGAAAGTATACTCGGGAGGGTCTGGGACTTCGGCGGGATTTTCCCGCATACGGGCGAGGGTGTCGGTGCTGTGGGGCAGAAATCCGGGGAGATACCATGCCCAAGGGGTATAAAAAGCCCAGGAGCGGGCAGCCCGCTCCTGTTAGGTGATGCTATGCCTATTTCTGACCGTCCCAGCAAAAGACCTTTGGGAAATGGGCGTTTTCCCATGCCCTTAGTTCGTCCAGGCGGCTTGGCTCCCGCCCGAATACCTCATTAAAGGCTTTACTGTTTGCCCGTTTGCCAGGGCTGTCCAGCCCTCAACGGTGTTGATGTCGGGTCGGTCTTTGGGGCGTTGTGGCTCAAAAATAGGTACGGTTTTCCCGCTAGGCAAAACTACTTTGCCTATGTAGGCTAACCCTGGGTCGGTGGGCGGTTTTATGTCCTTAGCTTCGGCTTCGGCTGTGCTGAGTGCTGCCAGGGCGTAGCCATCGTAAAAGCAAGACTTGATTAGGTCTGTAACGAGATCGGCTATTGTCTGGTGCTGGGCTATTTCTGCACCGCAAGCCGAAATAACCTCGTTAGAGGGGATTTTGAGACTTTTTAAGGCGGCGTTATATCCCAGTTGCCGCCAACTTTCTCCGATGCCATAGAGCCTTTTATAGAGCGTTGCTAATGCCGGTGGTGGGTCATTTCCTTGCGCTTCCTGAACGGCGGTCTTGAAATCATCTGTTGCGCTTTGCATTTGATACCTCCTATGGTTTACGATGCCGGAGCGGGTTTCCGCCCGCTCCTGGCTGTGTTTGGTTGGCTGCCTGTCTTGCTCTATGCGTTAGCGGCACACAGAGCCGCCACAGGCGGGCGTGTTCCCCTTGGTTTGATAGTGAGTGGTTTTCTACATGACCTCCTGTGTTCGCAGCACAGGGGGCCGTTGCGGGCTTTTGGTGGTGGTTTGCAGGTAAATTCCCAAGCGTTTGGGAATTTGGTTTTAGGCTACCACGAAACGGCGGGTGGTGGTCTGCTTTGTGAATCGCTGCCACAGCTCCGGGGCTGCCACCTTTAACGCCTTGCTGTCCAGGCGGCTGCTGGTGACTTCCTTCCAGGTGATTTTGAAGCTGGTGCCGTGCAGCTCGTCCGTTCCGTTGGCGGTCATGTGGGCTTTTAGACTGTCCTCCAGGGCGGTAATCTCGGCTGCCAGCTCGTCAGCCATCCGGCGCAGCTCCCGCAGCTCCATAACCTTTGCTTCCATTTCGTTCATGCTCATGGTTTGTACCTCCGTTTCACTCTTTGGCGTAATCCCTCGGTGGGTTCGGAACTATTGCCGGGGTGATCGCCCGCTCATCCGTATACTAGCAACCGGTTTAATCGACTGTATGTCCTCGACTGGATTACTTACCTTGTGTCTATATATTAGCATATATGATCCCATATATCAAGATGGAAGAATGCACAAATATGTTCCCATATATTTGTGTAAATTTTATATGGACACATATAGAAAATTGTGATATAATATAGCTACAATGGGGGAGAGGGTAAAATTTGCGCCGCCCCACAACTCTAGTCAAGGGAGGTTGTACAGTTGGCAGATAAAGAAAAGAAAGTCAGTGCAGCACAGAGAAAGGCTACAGACAAATATCTGGAAAAGTTTGATGAAATGCGTGTCAGGGTTCCTTTGGGACAAAAAGCCATGGTTAAGGCACACGCAGAAGCCCAGGGGGAGAGTTTGAATGCCTTTATTAACCGGGCAATCGCAGAAACCATGGAGCGAGACAACGGAGGGAACCTATGAAGATTTATACCATTATCGGCGGCGTAAACGGCGTAGGAAAAAGCAGCTTCACCGGCGTTTTGAAGGGCAGCCGGACAGACCTGGGTATTATCGTTGATGTAGATCAGATAACCGCCCAGCTTGGAGCGGGTGCCATGGCAGGAGGTAGAGCCGCCTTGCAGAAGATCCAGGGTTGCATGAAAAAGGGTGTTTCCTTCACACAGGAAACGACCCTCTCAGGCTACAAGACGGAGCGCACAGCAAAAGCAGCGAAGGAAGCAGGGTACTTTGTCCGGCTTTATTATATCGGCTTAGAGACAGCAGCAGAGAGCCTTAGCCGCATTGCAAACCGGGTTCGCCGTGGTGGGCATGACATTCCCCCCGGTGATGTAGAGCGGCGTTTTGCGAGCCGCTGGGAAGCTGTGGCGAAGGTTCTCCCATATTGTGACCAGGCAGAGTTTTACGACAATGACAACGGTTTTGTGAAGGTTGCGGAATATCGGAACGGCGAGCTGCTCTTTGTGGGAGACAGCCGCCCCGGATGGCTCCGGGAGCTAAAGGAATATTTAGCCAGATAAAAGCAGTGGAGCGGGCAATTTTGCACCCGCTCCGCTTTACCATTTTCAATTATGCTGTTTTTGGAACCCCCAAAATTTTGGGTCAATTTTGGGTCACACCCTATAAAATGATACACAACGACACATAAAGAAATGTTCAGAAAACGCATAAAAACAGGGAAAAACAGAACGAAAACCAATGATGAAATACGATAGAAAACAGCTAATGCCGCTCTACGAATCAGTAGGTCGGGGGTTCGAGTCCCTTCCGGCGTACCAATAATAACAGGGAGGCAACAGCCTCCCTATTATTTTTTGCTCAAAGTGGACTCGAATAACTAAATGCAGCGTGAGTGCGTGCAGCTCACGAGAGCTAGACTGGGCGGCACCTTGGTTAAACGACTCCCTTCCTGCATAACGCGCGGATATCACGAAACTGTATCTGGCAGCACAGTTGCTTTTCCTCTCAAAAAGTGCTATACTCTCATAGGACAAAACTTATAAAAAGGAATGATCAATTATGTATGAAACCATCTTAGAGGTCATCGGCTATATCTCCTCCGCCATTGTGCTGGTATCTTTTCTCATGTCCTCAGCTTTTAAGCTGCGGCTTATTAACCTGGTGGGTGCAGGCATTTTTACTGTTTATGCCGCTCTCACCCACTCTTACCCTACAGCCATTATGAACCTGTGTATCGTTATCATTGACATTTACTATCTGGTTCGTATGAGCCGCCATGACACCCTTTTCTCCATTCTCCCCGCATCCGTTGACGGAAAATACTTGGCCGCTTTCCTGAAGTTCTATGAAAGCGACATTCAGAAATATTTCCCCAGCTTCAAGGCAGAAGCTCACGGTGCAGATATCGTTTATTTCGTTCACTGCAACATGATCACAGCCGGTGTTCTTCTTGGCAAAGACAAGGGTGACGGCACCATTGAGATCGTTGCTGACTACAGCACCCCTGCATTCCGGGATTGTTCCGTAGGCAAGTTCCTGTATAAAAAACTTCCTGACCACGGCGTAAACACCCTGACCTGCAGCAACGTGGCAGGAAACCATGACAAGTACATGACTAAAATGGGCTTTGTAAACCGGGGCGGCACCTTCGTTAAGGAGCTGTAAGTTCAGACTCCTGGTTCTCAGTCAACCAAATACTGTCGAAGCAGTCTTCTTGTTCCCTGAAGATTTCTGCGGCATTGTCTTCAGGCACAGTGAGTGTCACCGTATAGTAGTAGCTGCCATCGTCTATGATCGCTGCCCTGTTTACCTCCAAGCCGCTCTCTCCCGCACTGACCCAGTTTAAGTCATGTCGTGGCATTCCCTGCTGCCATGTGGTCAGAATGGTCATGCTGTTTTGCTGTTTCCCGGTCAGTTCCATCAGAAGTGCGTCCAGGGAATCAGCCTGAAGGGTTTGCACCGCAAAATAGAAATCACCATCTTCCTGAGCAAAGACTTGGCATCCTTCCCCCTGAAAAGTTTCCAGTTCCGGTGCATTGGCTGGTGTAGCTACAGAGATATCGTACCGGGGCAAGGCTTTTTCATCCTTCAAGGAGCAGTGATTTTCCTCAGAAGATTGCGGCTTTTCCTCTCCGCAGCCTGTCACAGTCAGCAAAAGCCCCACAACCAGCGCAATGCAGCACATTTTTTTCACAGCATATCCCTCCACACAAAACAAAATAGAGAAAGGTGATCTTACATGGGCAAAACAATTCTTCTGATTATTGCCATCTACCTGTTCCTAATCAATGCGCTGGGTTTGATCTTTATGCTTGTGGACAAGAAAAAAGCCCAAAGAGGCGCATGGAGAATCCCGGAAGCCACTCTGATGCTCCTGGCCGCACTGGGTGGCAGCATCGGTTCTCTTTTCGGTATGTACTGGTTCCGGCATAAGACCAAGCACCCCAAGTTTTATCTAGGTGTCCCTGCAATTCTGATCCTTCAAATTGCATTGGCAGTATTCTGGATTCTTCGATAAAAGAGCAACACCGGGACAGCAAGTAAAGCCGTCCCGGTATTTATTATGTCCTTTACATCAATCGCAAAAAGCGGGGAAACTAAACATATTTCGTCCAACCGCTTATGATCCATCCCGGTATCAACCAAAGGAATTGATACAATAAAATACTTGCGGCTGACATCATCACACCTTGACCCAACAGCAGCATCAAAGCCACCGACAGTCCCAGAACGCCTCCGAGGATTGTAAGCATTGCGCCCCATCTGGATGCACTGCGCAGTGCTCTGCTGCCCTTTAGAGTAAGCGCTGTCACAGGTAGGCGGTCACCGCCATAAATCACACAAGGGGTGCCAGCCTCAGAGGGTTTTCGCTTTAGAAGCTGCGCTTTCTGGGATAGCAAAGGGAAAGAAAACCCTTCCGTATGGATCTGATATTTAGAACGCAAGAAAGAATCCGTAACCATAAAATCAACGGCTGTGATAATTGGCATCGCTCTGCTATAGGATGCTAGGCAGGACATTGCTTCTGCCCCCTGTGGAGATATGCCGTAATTGAAGGCAAAAACACCGGCCAGATTGCCGTTGATGGCGACATAGACCGCCTGATTGACCTTCGTCCCACTTGGAAGCGCAACACCCATAGCCTGCAGGAATCGCATTGTTCCAACCAAAACAGAGTCTTCCCGGATTTCGCCACTGACACCGCCTGAGTCATACCGACGGAAGCGGTCAACCGGGTATAGTTTGCAGTCTCTCAGCTCTGCCTGCCGAGAGAATATCTCCTTCAAACAGCCTCCTGCAAGATTCATGAGGGATGCTGCATAGGTCACCACCTTATCCGGGTCAGCGCCCCCAAAGAATTTCACACCATTAAGCCGCATAAGCTCCGAGGAGAACAAGTCATCATCAGAAAGCGGTACTGCAACACTTCTCGCCGCCAGCCTGACACCACGGCAGCCGCACAGTGCTGCGCCTTTGTGATGTAGCCGCCTTGCAAGGATGAACCAGGGACGGAACCAAGTGAGCAATGCACACAGGGGTGTTCCCATCAAGGCGGTTACCAGGGCATTTTTCAGAAGATCCTCCAAATTGTCTTGCGGAAGCAACACAGCAGTTGCCAGAGAAACAACAATAACCAGAAGCGCATACAGGCTGATGGCACGTTGAACGGCAGGCGTAACTGCATTTCCCCGAAGCAAAACCGCCTTACTTCCCCTACCCGGTAAAATTCCGGGTTTTCTATTTTCAAAATCAGGTTCAAAGAATAATGTATCGCCCTGGGTGCAATTCTGTGATGCTTCCAAGGTATGCACCGAGCCTTTTGCTCTTACCTGAACTCCAAGAAGCGAAAAAGACAGCGTCAAGCATACAGGGGCGCAGATCACATTCTGACCGTCCGCCAGAAGGAGGAAGCCACAAAAAAGCGACAAAATCAGCTCATACAGCATTAAGAGCCGATAGCCGAAACCCACTCCGGCAAAGCCATCTTTCTTGGAGAAGAACACATCCAGAGATAGCAGGGCACATAGGATCAGCAGCCCCAGTTCTCCCAGATTCAGCAAATCCGCGTTGCCAAGAGTCCCCGATGGCAGGAGCTGTCTGGCAATCGTCAGGGCTGTAGCAAGGGTAGACAGTAAGAAACAAATTACAAGTCGAACACGTCTTCCCGCAAATCCGGTCTGTACCATGTCCAAGTGCTGATAGATCTGTTTCTCAATTTCCGTTTGCTCCCGGGATGGGGTTTGTTTCTCCTCGGTTCCAGGCGGTTGCTTTTGCAAAGGTTTACTCTCGGAGGTGGGCACTCCATCACTGGCAGTCTGCGCCACGGAAGGTGTCGCTCTGCTCAGTTTGGGTGTTTCTTGCACCAGCGGCTCAGGTTTGCTCGCTTTAGGCTCAGCTTGGTTGGGCCTGGCAGGCACACCAAATTCCCGCAGAATGTCCTCCAGAGAAAATTTCTCCGGATCATCCTTCGGAATCTGAGGATTGTGAAGTTCCTCTTGGAGCTTCTTGCCTGACATAACCTTCCTCCGTAACTTCAAAAATTACCTTCTCTGGCGCACTGCCTCGTAAAGCAGGATGGCAGCGGTAGCAGAGGCGTTCAAAGAAGAAATGTGGCCCTTCATGGGTACACGGACCAAAACATCGCAGGTCTCCCGTACCAGGCGACCCATACCAACACCTTCGTTGCCGATAACGATGGCCGTGCCGCCCTTCAGGTCTGCTTCATAAAGTTCCTTTTCACCATCGGCTGCTGTGCCGTAAACCCACACACCGCGCTCCTGCATTTCTTTAAGGGCTGTGGGAATGTTGGCCACCCGAACAACCGGCATATATTCCACCGCGCCTGCGGAAGCCTTGGCTACAACGGGAGTAAGGGCAACACTGCGCCGCTTGGGAATCACCACGCCGTGAGCACCTGCACATTCAGCAGAACGCAAAATCGCACCCAGATTGTGAGGGTCGGACAACTCATCACACACCACGATCAAAGGCGCTTCTCCCCGCTCCCGGGCAAGGTCAAAGACCCCGTCCAGGGTTGCATAGGCATGGGCCGCGGCCTGAGCGATAATGCCCTGATGGGAATGGGTCTGGCTCATTTGATCCAGCTTTCTGCGATCAACAGGAACCACAACCGCACCGGCTTCCTTGGCCAGAGCTGCCAGGCGGGCAAGGTTGCGATCCGTATCACCGGCAGCAATAAAGACCTTGTCGATGGTTCTGCCGCTGCGCAGAGCTTCCTGAATGGCATTTCTGCCTTCCAGCATACCTTCTAAATATTCCTCATCCTCCGGCTCTTCCTGCCGCTTATCAAAGCGCTCTTTTCTTCCGGTGGAAAAGCCACGGTTATCATTCTTTGCGCCGTAAGGGCCGGGCTTTCTCATATTGGGCTTCATTGTGCGCATCCTCCTAATTTCTGGAATCACTGTCAAATTTAAGTCATAACACCTGAATTTAAGCTAATTATAGCAAAAACCACCCCGGCACTCAACAACACTTTGTAACTTTCCGGAATTTCATCACCAATTTCCGGTGAAATTCACAGAAAATTTACGCACTTTCCACGAAATTGCATTGCTCCAATCATTTTTATGTGGTATGATAAGAGTAATCACTATGTTGCACTCAGCAAGGAGGCTGAAATCACCTTATGAACAACTCTCAAAATCGAAATGACCCAAGAGGTCAAAACGGCAAAGACCAATCCAATTCCCCCCGGATTCGTATTATACCCATTTTGCTGGCCGCCGTTGTGATCCTTCTGCTGTTCAATCTTCTCTTTGACACCATCAGCAAGAGTCAGCTTGAAAAAGTGAGCTATACTGAATTCCTGAACATGGCAGAAAACGGAGAACTGGCAGAAGTAGAATTTACCCCCGACAGAATCAAGTTCCTAACCAAGGAAGATGCCGAAAAAGACCGCAGCAAGCAGGTGATCTACTATACCGGCCTGATTACAGACACAGACAATACCCAACTGGTGCAAATGCTTCAGTCGCAGGGTGTAAAGGTGAATCAGACCCCGGAGGAGGGCGTATCCGTCATCGGATATATCCTTTCACAGGTTTTGATGTTCGCCCTCATTGGTGGTGTGCTGTTCTTGGTCATGCGGAAATTCTCCGGCTCTATGGGAGCCATTGGGGGCATGGGCCAGAGCAGAGCCAAGATGTATATGGAGCGGGAGACCGGCATCACTTTCCGTGATGTAGCCGGTCAGGATGAGGCCAAGGAATCTCTGGAAGAAATTATCGACTTCCTCCACGACCCCGGCAAGTATACGGAAATCGGTGCCAAGCTGCCCAAAGGCGCCCTTTTGGTTGGCTCTCCCGGTACAGGTAAAACCCTATTGGCAAAAGCTGTCGCCGGCGAAGCAAAGGTTCCCTTCTTCTCTATTTCCGGCTCAGACTTTGAGGAAATGTTTGTAGGCGTTGGCGCAAGCCGTGTCCGTGATCTGTTCCAGCAGGCTGCCAAGGTTGCTCCCTGTATCATTTTTATCGATGAGATTGATGCGGTGGGTCAGCGGAGAGATTCCAGAAACGGGAGCGCCGACCAAACCCTCAATCAGCTTCTGTCCGAGATCGACGGATTCGATTCCTCCAAGGGTGTTGTATGTCTGGCTGCAACCAACCGCCCTGAGGTTCTGGACAAGGCTCTGCTTCGCGCAGGACGATTTGACCGGCAAATCATTGTAGATAAGCCCAATTATCAGGGTCGTCTTGATACCTTGAAGGTGCATACCAGAAAGATCCGCCTGGCAGAGGATGTAGACCTTCCCAAAATCGCCCACGCAACTGCCGGTGCAGTGGGTGCAGACCTTGCCAATCTGGTCAACGAGGCGGCACTGCGTGCAGTCAGAAAGGGCCGCAAGGCTGTCAATCAGGAGGATCTTCTGGTATCCTTTGAAACTGTCATTGCAGGCGCAGAGAAGAAGAACACCGTCCTTTCCGACATTGAAAAGCGCATGGTTGCCTATCACGAGGTAGGGCATGCTTTGGTTGCCGCACTGGAAAAGCATACCACTCCTGTTTCCAAGATCACCATTGTTCCCCACACCACCGGGGCTTTGGGCTACACCATGTATACACCTGAGGAAGAACGGTTCCTTACTACCAAGGATGAGCTTCTCATTCATCTAAGAACCATGGTGGGCGGCAGAGCCGCAGAAGAAGTTGTTTTCGGTGTGCAAACCACCGGCGCTTCCAATGACATTGCCAATGCCACCGACCTTGCAAGAAAAATGGTCACCCAGTACGGTATGAGCGACCGGTTCGGGCTTATGGCAACAGCTTCTGTGCAGAGCAAATATCTGGAAGGCCCTGCTTTTCTAGACTGCTCTCAGGACACCGCTGCCAAGATTGACCAGGAGGTACAAGCCATTCTGGCGCAGGCTCTTCGGGATGCCAAGGAGCTGCTGCTTAAGAATAAAGCCCTTCTGGATGAGATTTCCCAGTATCTGCTGGCAAAGGAAACCATCACCGGGGCAGAATTTATGGCCTGCGTTAATGCAGAAAGAAATCAGCTTACAGAATAACAAGTATGAAAGGCACCTCTGAACCAGGTTTCAGAGGTGACCTCCTATTTAGAGAAATTTTATGAAAGAAATCACAACGAAGGGTCTATTGGCAAGGGTATTTTTCCCAACCACTGTTTTAACAGCAAGCTACATCGTACTGGGGCATTTTTGCCGAATTCCGCAAATACTACTATTCTGTATCTTGGCATTTTTGGTCCTGTTCCCCTCTGAAGTTGCGATGATTTTGATTGCAAGTAAGCGGGATTTCGGTGCATTCTCTCTGAAGAGTGCCTTTATAGGACACAAAAAAATGCCCCTGTGGAAAATTCTTATGATCGCCCTCTTTTTCTTTGGCATTGCAGGACTGCTCTCCAGCTTTGTTGCACCTCTGGAGCTTCGCATTTTAGCCCCCTTGCGAGAAGCTCTACTGAAGATTTTGCCTAAGGGCTTCGATTGGACAGACTTCGCTCATATTAAAACATATCCCAGGGCCTTGCTGATACTTAGCTGTGTAATATACGCCATCACCAATGTATTGGTCGGTCCTATGGTGGAAGAACTGTTTTTCCGAGGATACTTGACCTCTCATTATGGAAAGCAAAACAAATTCACTCCGATCCTCATTGCCATTTTGTTTTCCATGTATCATTTCTGGCTACCCTTCAACAATGTCTTCCGTATTCTGCTTATGGCTCCGATTTCCTATGTCGCTTACAGAAAGAAAAACATATATATCTGCATCTGTTTCCATTGTATGTGCAACATATTCTCCACAGCTAATTTTATAATGGCCGTTGTAGGCTGATCATGTATACCTTACCTCATGAAATGAAATACTCCCACCGGCAGAGATTTACTCAGTCAGTGGGAGTTTTCATAATATCTATGTTTTAATTCTTCCGGCTCTGCCTGCGTTGAGTATTGCAAGCACTGCAACACCTACATCAGCAAAGACAGCCAGCCACATACTGGCCATGCCAAACACGGAAAGCAGCAGCACCGCAAATTTAATACCAATGGCAAAGATCACATTTTGTTTTGCAACAGCCATTGTCTTTCTTGCAATTGCAACCGCCTTGGGAAGCCCACGGAGATCATCTTTCAAAAGAACCAGGTCTGCCGCTTCCACGGCAGCATCCGAACCGATGCCGCCCATGGCAACGCCTACATCTGCAAGTGCCAGAACAGGGGCATCATTGACGCCATCTCCTACAAATACGGTGGTCTTTCCTTCTCCACAGAGGGAGCTAACCTTTTCCACCTTATCCTGGGGCAGAAGGCTGGAGAACCAACGGCTAAGGCCAAGGGTTCGGGCTACCTTTTCCGCTGCCCCTTCCCGGTCACCGGTGAGCATGACCACATCCTGAATTCCCAGAGAATGAAGCTGCTGAAGAGCCTCCTCTGCGCTGGGTTTTACCGTGTCAGCAAGAAGGATCGTGCCCGCAAAATTGCTGTCAACTGCCACAAAAACTGCTGTGCACCCAGCTTCGGTCTGAGGCGTAGAAATTCCAAGTACCTCCATTAAAGACGCATTTCCAGCATGAATTTTCTTTCCATCCACCACAGCGCTTACGCCTTTTCCCGGAATTTCGCAAATTTCCTCCACACTTCCGGTATTGCTGCCGTTAGCGGCCACCAGGGCTCTGCCAATGGGGTGGTTAGTAGCAGACTCCGCACCTGCAGCTAAACGCAGCAGATCTTCCTTGGTCGTGCCCCGGGGAAGAATCTCTTGAATGGTAAATTCACCTGTAGTAAGGGTGCCGGTCTTATCCAGTGCCAACACATTGGCCTTTGCCAGATTTTCCAGAGCAATGCCGCCTTTTGCGATCATACCCGCCCTGGAAACAGCACCCATACCACCAAAGAAGCTGAGGGGGACAGAAATCACCAGTGCGCAGGGACAGGACACCACAAGGAAGTTTAGTGCCTGATGAATCCAGTGAGAGAAGTTCCATTGGTCAAAGAAGGGTGGAATCACAGCCAGAAGCACAGCCGAAATGACTACGCAGGGGGTATAATACCGGGCAAAGCGGGTAATAAAGCTCTCTGTTTTGGAACGGCCTTCGGCAGCAGATTCCATAAGAGCAAGAATCCGGGCGACGGTAGAGCCTTCATATTCACTCTCGGCTTCAATAGTAAGAACACCGGAAATATTGATGCACCCGGAAAGGACCTGATCGCCCGCAGAAACATCTCTGGGAACAGACTCGCCGGTTATTCTGGCAGTATCAATAGAAGATGCACCTTCCAGAACGATACCATCCACGGGAATACGCTGTCCGGGAAGCACACGAAGAACATCGCCTTTCTCCACTTCCTCCGGGTCACATTCTTCCCACTGACCATCCCGCAGAACACAGGCGACATCAGGGCGCAGATCCATAAGGGCTGCTACCGACCGGCGGGAACGCTCCACAGCAATGCTCTGGAATAGCTCTCCTGTCTGGAAGAAAAGCATAACGGCGCAGCCCTCTGCAAACTCACCAAGAGCAAAGGCGCCTACTGTTGCAATGGTCATAAGGAAATTTTCGTCAAAGATCTGTCCTCTGCCAATGTTCCGAAGAGCAGACAGGGCTACATCACCACCACATAGCAGCCAGACCAGCACCAGGATCACCTTCCCTGCAAGGGAGAGCCAAGGGAAGAACTCCATGTGCATCAAAATCAGACCAAAGAGAAAACCACACAGCCCAATAATTATTCTGGTTAGGAGCTTTTTCTGTTTCTTTGTCATTTCACGATCACCTTACAGTTGGGATCCACACGGCTGACTTCCTTCTGCACCTTTTGCATGAGGTCAGCTAAGTCTACATCATCTGCCACCACTAAACTGAGGCGGCTTGTCATAAAGGTAACTGTGGCTTTTTCAACACCGGGAAGCTTATTGATTGCACGCTCCATCTTTGCGGCGCAGTTGGCGCAGTCCAGTTCTTCCATTGCATAGCTTTTTCTCATTTTTTATTCCTCCAAATGTTCTTTAGCCATATCCAAGATGGTTTTTACATGATCGTCTGCCAAGCTGTAGCCCACCAGCTTGCCCTGGCGGCGGCTTTTCACCAGCTTGGCCTGCTTTAGAATCTTTAACTGATGGGATACGGAAGACTGGCTTGCGCCGATGGTGTCTGCCAAATCCTGCACGAAACGCTCTCCTTCGAAGAGAACGCAGAGTATGCGGATACGGGTTGAATCTCCGAAGACTTTGAACAACTCTGCCATGTCAATGAGCTGTTCTTCATTATGTATGAATTGCTCCAAGCTATCACCTCTGTTAATCATTCATATGAACATCTGTTCATGCGTTTATGATAATACAGACCTTGCGCTTTGTCAAGAACTATTTGAAATGTTTATGAAGGCTTACAAAGAAATGGAGACTGCAACCTGCATCGTTGGTCACAGTCTCGCTTTCTGTATGGAGGTAACATCGAAACGGTGTCGGGTCATCCGCAGATTTTTCCGCAGCATCACCGCCAATGGCTGTGGGCAGAAAATGGCCCTTCCCTACCCAGCAACTGCAATTATACAGAAGTCAGACCGAAAAATTCAGCGAAAGGAGATAGGCAAAGAACGAATGTTGATTTCCATCCTGTAATATCATTTGTTAAAAATTTAAGAACCGAGTATTTTCTATTGCTTGTGGCAGAATTTTGTGATATAATAGCATGGATTATAAGATTTTAACTGCTTCATAGCAGCTCTCTTTAGGAGGAATAGGATACCATGGGTAAAAAACTCTTTGGAAGCTCCACCGGCTCTAAGTTTTCCGGAAATGCTTCCTCTGAAAGAAGATCCAGGGCTTTGCAACCCGATACAGCATCTACCAAAAAGGAACAGACGGTTAAGAAGAGCCGTCCCCGTCTGCGCACCTTAAAGGTAATTCTGACTATTTTGCTGGTTCTGGAGATTCTCTACTGTCTGGCTATTTTTACAGATTTGCCTGTAATTTCCGACTTGAGAACCATGTATATTAAGACCGCCATGTCCACTATGCGCCATCAGTGGCTAGCCACTGCCCTTATCCCCGGTGATATTGTGGACCAAGTTGTTCGCATGACAGAAGACGCCCGGGACGAGCAAATCGGTATGAACTCCTCCTGGGATGATGTAACAACTCCCACCATCCCCCCCAGCACCAGTGAGGGAGAAACCCCCGAGGGCGCCCCCACTGTTCCCCCAGAAACGGCTCCCCCTCAGGGCACCACTCTCACCCCGGAGCAGGATTACTTCTTCGGACTGTTTCATGAGCTTGACCAGCAATCCACCCTGGCCTATGTGGAAGCCAATCCCGATGCCATTGTGAACGGATGGAACAGGCTCTATATCAACGAAGCAGGGCTGGACGATAAGGGCACTACCATTAAGACCATCCACGGAGATTCCGTTTTGGCTATTGATGCAGAAAACGGTGTACTGCTAATCCGGGTCACCGGTTCTACCTTCCGGGGTGTTCTGGCCATTGCCAAAGATCCTACCCGTTTAACTCTGGAGCTGGCTGCCAAATTCGGCACCTCCGGACAGCAGGCCGGCAAGATTGCCACGAAGCACAACGGCATTCTGGCTATGACTGCTTCCGGCTTCCAGGATGAAGGTGGCGTTGGTAACGGCGGTCTCGCTACAGGTGTCTGTGTTTCTCATGGAGAGGAATACGGTGACCATTTTAAGTGGGGTTATAAGCGAATTGAGCTTCGAAAAGATCACCGGATGTATATAGTGGATGCCCCCACAAAGACCCATAAAGATACTCTTCATGCGGCGGAATTTTGGCCCGCTCTGGTGATCAACGGTGAAAATGCTCTGGGCAAAAACAATCAGTTTACAGAGCTGAACCCTCGCGCTTGCCTCGGCCAGACCAAAAAAGGCGAGGTACTCATGATGGTTATTGAAGGCCGCTCTATTACCTCTCTGGGCGCAACCGCTGAAGACTGTGTAGAGATCCTGCTGCGCTACGGTTGCTATCAGGGCATGAATATGGACGGCGGCACCAGTGCCATTATGTGGTTCGACGGTGAATATGTGACCAAGTGTTCCAACTCCGATTTGAAGGCTGGCCGTCTGCTTCCAAACGCATGGGTCTACAAGAAGATATCTGAATAATACCCGGGTGCTGCGTAGCAGAATGCGCAGCACCCTTTCAACACAGAAACTAGGTGACACTATGAAAAAGAAGGATGAATACATACTGGTTTTTGATTCCGGGCTTGGAGGGCTCAATGTTCTGAAAGAGCTAATCGCCACTATGCCCAGGGAGCGATACATCTATCTGGGTGATTCCCGGAATGCTCCTTACGGCTCTAAGTCTACACATGAGGTTGCTTCCCTAACCCTCTCTGCTATAGAGAGCCAGGTTTCCAGAGGCGTGAAGGCCATTGTTGTAGCCTGCAATACAGCTACCTCTGCCGCCATTGAGACCCTGCGGAAAATCTACCCCAATAAGGTAGTGATTGGGATAGAACCAGCTCTGAAGCTTGCTGCTGAACGACATAGCGGCGAAAGCATTGTGGTGATGGCCACAGAGGTCACTTTGCGGGAAGCAAAATTTGCAGCTCTTATGGAGCGTTTTTCCGCAACAAACCCAGTCCTTCCTCTTCAATGCCCCAGGCTGGTTAGTTTTGTAGAATCCGGCGAGCTGGACAGTCCTGCTCTGCGTGAATATTTAAGGGAATTGCTTTCACCTGTTTTATCCAAAAAGCCACCTGCTATCGTTCTGGGCTGCACCCACTTCCCTTTCCTTCGGCCGGTCATTCAGGAGATCGTTGGAAATGGTATAGAAATACTGGATGGCTCCCAAGGCACAGCGCAGCAGACACGACGTCGGCTGGAAACTGAGGGCTTGCTGAGAGAACAGGGTGAAGGCTCTGTAGAGCTGGTGAACAGCCTTGGCACTCCGGAAATTCTGGAGCTATCCTGCAAACTGCTGGAACAATGATTGGAAACGGAATATGTTTGTATAAATATCCGCAATTATTTCAGAATTGTTTAATATTTATTCATATTATGTTCAAAAAGTGATGTTATCTTATGGCTGTAAGGTGATTGCGAAAGCCGTAACGTAAAAATCTTACTTGTCTCCTTTTTATTCTTTCTCCTTTTCTCTCAAAAACAAAAGCAAGATGTGGCCCGGTTTATACCGGGTCATTTCCCTATTTTTGATCTATTTAAGAAAGCTGTCGAAACTTTCTCAAAAGAAAAGCTTGACAGCAAGGCAAATCTGTGCTATCATTAGTGGGCACTGAGGTCAGTACGAAAATCAATATCGCGGAGTGGAGCAGTCCGGTAGCTCGTTGGGCTCATAACCCAAAGGTCGTAGGTTCAAATCCTGCCTCCGCAACCAAAAACCTTCTCGGACGAAGTTCGGGAAGGTTTTACTTTTTCACTTTTCACTCTTCACTTTTCATTAAATCCGTCCAAGAAGGTTTTTGGAAGTAATAAGTAATAGGTAAGAAGTATTTCGCAAGGCTTTGCCTTGCTTTTTTTGATTTTGCATTATATAATATAGTTAGTTTCTATCAACACCGCCAAGGAGGATATAGAATGAAAATCGTTAAAATAATAGATTTAATTTTTTTGATTTTTATTAGTGTAATCGGTATTCTTTGGGAATTATATCCGCCTATTGTTCCTAACTGGTTATTTAATACTACGTGGATTGTAGGCCCTATTGCATTGTTACTTTTTGGACTTATTTTATATTTAGAAAAGAAGCAAAATAAAAAATAATTCCGATATCTAAATCGGTGCAACTTGCCAGAAACAGAACCTGATTTGATACAAAATCAAATCAGGTTCTTCTTTTTATAGCGCAAGAAAAGTTGGAATTATGCCCGGAAACAGGGGTAATTCCAACTTTTGTTTTTTGTGTAGTTCTTGATACGGCGATAATGCGGCTGCAGCCGATCCTCGGAGTACCGGAACGGCCAATCCTATCGTTCAATCATAGGCTATCGTTCAGATAATTGCAAGTTGAGGGTGACCCATGTTTTTAACCCAAGTTGGAACCGGGGAAGGAGATTACCAGCAGAGGAAGAAAACCTCCCGGCACTGGCGGATGGCTCGAAAACAGGGAGTGAAAAACCTTCTGAAAATCGGGTCAGTGCAACTCTAAGAAAAGTGAATCCAAAGTGGTCTTGAATGTGTCGTAAGTCCAAATTAGGCGGTGAAAGCCGCCTGTTTGGCTGACCCATAGCAAGACCACATTTTTGACCCATGTTTTGACCCATACGGGATCATCACGCAGTGGATGGGGTAGATTTCAGTGGATTGCGGTCGTTGGCAAACTCCTCGGAAAGGCTCCAAATTGGCGATTATTTGCGGGAAAAGTTATGTAAACCACAGCTCATAACCCGAAGGTCGTAGGTTTGGGATCTGTCTCTGCATTATTTTCTCCTGCCGGGACAGCAACGGCCAGCGGAACTGCCGCTTTCCTGCACAAAATACCCCCCTGATGTTATGATCCAACATCAGGGGGGATTTGGTTTTTGCCCGTTTTTACTGGTTTTGCTCAGTCAAATTTGGGGGCGATTGCGGAATTTAGTTGCTGTAAGCTCTGTAGAGGAAGGTCACGACCTGAGCTCTGCTGCAATCCATCGTGGAGCCGAAGTGGGTATCATCGACGCCGTTGGTGATGCTGTTCTCCGCTGCCCACAGGACAGCCTTATAGAAGAAGTTCGTGGTCTTCACATCCACAAAGGGATTGCCGGTGGTCACAGGCTCGGGAGAACCGGCGGCTCTCCACAGGAAGGTGACGACCTCGGCGCGGCTGCACGCCTTGAAGGGAGAGAACTCGGTATCGGAGGTACCGTTGGTGATACCCTCCTCCACTGCCCAGAGGACCGCCTTGTAGAAGAAGTCGCTCTCCTTCACATCGACGAAGGGGTTATGGGCAGAGGCAGGCTCAGGCTCACCGGCAGCGCGCCACAGGAAGGTAACCACATGGGATCTCAGACAAGTACCATTGGGGTTAAAGGTCGTGACAGTCACGCCATGGGTGATTTCGTTCTCGGCAGCCCACTCGACAGCGTCAAAGTAGTAGGAGCCAGGGCGAACATCTTTGAAGGTCTGCTTTGCCACGGCATCACAGCGGGTGCATTCGCCGTTGATGAAGTCGTGACCGATGGCCTCAATGATCTGCGCAATGTAGCTGTGACCGCAGCCGGAGCAGACATTGGTCACATAGCCGGCGGTGGTGCAGGTGGGTTCCGTGAGCTCTTCCTCATAGGCGTGGCCCAGAGCAGGCAGCTCCTGACGGTAGGTATCTGCGCACTTGCTGCAGCACAGGATCTCATAGCCCTCCTCCAGACAGGTGGGATCCTGCTTTTCAACGGTCTGGTAATCGTGGCCGCCGTCCTCCTGCTCAACATACAGGGTAATACTGGTTTCGGGCAGCTCCTGATTCCGTTCCAGCGCAGAGACTTCAATGGAAGTCTTGACATACTGGTTTTCGTAGGCAAAGCTGACATTAGCCACAGCCGTACCGGCTGCCATGGAAGACTTGCCTGCAAAGGCAAAGGTTACGATACCGTTGATGCTGTCCACATGAACAGCAGTCAGCTCAGCCGCAGAGGCCACATTGGTATAGGTCAGAACAGCGGGATCATAGCTGATCCGGTACAGACCGTTACCGGTTTCCACATCCTCAGAAATTGTGACGGAGACAGTTCCATCGCCGGCGGCAGCGCCGGTTTCCTGTGCGAAGGTCACGGGCAGTTTCTCAAACGCGGAATCCGCGAGCTCTTCCACGGTGGTTCTCTGACCCTCAGTCACCGTCTGACGGGGCTGGGAAATATGAACCAGAGAGGAAGCTCTGAATGCAGAACCGTCCCAGGTGGCAAAGCCGGGGGCCGCCTCCAGGGTGTCACCGGCCATGTTCATGTCGGCGTCGCTGTAAAGCGCAGTCAGGTCAACCGCACCGGGCACACGGCCAACCATGTCGGTCATCATGGTACCGTTGGCAGTGTTGACAAAATACAGTGCAGTATTGCCGTCGGCGGAGTCTGCGATCAGATAGCCCTGCTGGTTTTCGGTGTTGACATAGCTCATGGTCAGCTTGCTGCGGTCGGTGAACGTAATGCCGATGTTACCCATCATGGTGCAGCTGGCGGCATAGGAAGTGGCGACACCATCGCTGTCCCAGGAGTTGGGAGAGCAGACAAACTTGTACACGTTGCCGTCAGTTCCCACTGCCACAAAGGCATGGGCAGGAGCGGTATTCAGCGTAGTCAGACCGACATAGCATACGGCTGCCAGAGAGTTGTTGGTATTGCTTGCATAGTAGGGAGTGCTCCAGGTGATCGAGGTATCGTAATCAACGAAGATACCGAACACCTCATTTTCGCTGACAAAGGCGGGCTGGCCAAAGGACAGTGCGGGCGTTGCGCCGATGCCGGGAACATAAGCGCCCTCATAGTAAAGATAGGGGGCAGCGGCCATGTCCAGGAATACATCTTCTGCGCTGATTCTGACAGATGCTGCGGAATGGTTGTCCTCGGGATCGATCACCACAAGACCGTCGGCAGTATCACCGTAGATCTTTCCCTGGTGACCGGTACCGGCCGTAACCTTCACGTCCGTAACAGCTTCCACGGTGATGTCATCGAGGTTGGAAGTGTTGAATCCGATCCACTGATACTGACCGTCTGCGGTTTCGATCTGTGCGTGAACATCCAGATCCACGCTCATCAGAGGCAGAACCGTCAGCTCACAGGCAGCCACGGCGGGTTCGCCGTTGTCATCCACATCGGTACTGGTGGCAGTAATGGAAACCGTGCCGGCAGAGACACCCGTGACCAGACCATTCTGATCAACGGTGGCAACGGAATTGTCACTGGATGCCCACACCACAGACTTGTTGGCATCCCAGGGCTTCACATCGGCGGTGAGCTGGATCTGCTCGTTGGCGTAGACAGAAGCCTCATAGGTGTTCAGCAGCACTGTCAGATCCGTGATACGGTTGAACTGGTACAGGCTCACAACAGGAGAAACATTCTGGCCGAAGTTACCAAGATCGACCACATCATAGGAGGCGGGATCAACCGCATACAGGTTAGAGGTGCCATTCTCGCGGCTCACAGTCAGCAGATACCAGCCGCTGTGCTGATCCACGATCATCGAGGCGTTCTGGCCGGAGGTGATGGATGCAGTACCCACCAGATCCAAACCGGTATCGCCCAGCCAACTGACATTGGCCTGAATGAACATGGCACCGGCCCAGAGCTCGATCTGATACATCTTGCCGGATTCGGTCATGATCCGGAAAATCTGGGCATCCTTGCCGGACTGAATGCCTTCGCCCCAGTAGACGATGGTGGACATGGGATCCGTATCAAAGAACTGGGAGAAGTCGAAGTAGCTCAGAGAGCCGGAATAGGGATCCACCATCTCCAGAATCTGGCCGTCACTGCAGATACCGGCAAGCATGGTTCTGCCCATCAGATAGTCCTTGCCGGGCATTTCCGTAGCATCAGACCAAATCCAGGAGGCGTTGATGCCGCCAAGATACCGGGTTTCAAAGGACTCGGGATCCACCTCGTACATGGACTTGCCGTCGTGTACGATGAGCTTTCCATCCATAAGGGCACCGCCCAGATAGGGGTTCGTTGCATCGCTGGCAGCAGTCCAGCGGTCGGTGGCGCTGGAATCAAACTCGGCCCAGTAAGCCATACCGTCGGCACCATGGATCAGTGCCTTCAGCTCCATCCGATCCATCTCCTGAACGGAAACCGTGCAGGAAGCAGACAGCGTGGGGGTCGCATTGGAAGTGGCGGTAATCACGGTGGTGCCCGCGCCGGTGCCGCGGATGATGCCGTTTTCATCCACAACCGCAACGCTGGCATCGCCGGTGCTCCAGGTCACGGTCTGGTCACCCAGGTTCCAGGGGAACAGATAGGCGCGGAGCTGGGTGGTCTGGCCACGGTACAGAGAAACGGAACTCTTGCTGATTTCCATGCCGGTGGCATTTTTTGCGGGGGGTACGGCTTCCTCAGCCGCAGGGACGATGTACAGAGCCGTTACACGGTCGTACATTCTGGCATCATAATTGATGCTGTTCAGATAGTTCTTGTTGGTGTTGGCCTTCGTAGCCTTACCGGTTTTGGGGTTCAGGATCAGCAGTTCATTGTCGTTGGTGGCCTTGTAGTCACCATTGGCAAAGTACAGCGTATCCGTGGTGTGATCCCAGGCCAGGGACTGGTAGGAGTCGTACTCATTGTACCGGTCCAGAGGACGATCCTCGTCCACGGGCTCCAGCTTGTTGATGGTGCCATTGACCACCTTGGACTTGTCCCACTTATAGAGGAACACACACTCTTCATCCTCTTCCGCAACATTGACTGCGTAGAAGGTGCCGTTTCCGTCAATGGCAAGGCTGCGCAGGTCGGCGTAGTCGGAATCCTCGGGATTATCGATTTTCACGGTATACTGCTTGGTTGCCTTACCGGTGGAGATGTTGATGGTATAGATCACATTGCCTTCGCCCAGCGCATAGAGCTGGTTGTCGTTGTAGTTGAAGGCCATATCGTAAATGGTCTTGGCGCTTCCGGTCAGGCCGGTGGAACCCACCTTGATATAGCTGTCCCACTTGTTATGCTCTGCAACATAGATATTGCCCTGATCATCGGCCATGAAAACATAGCCGCCGGCATATTCCGCAGCACGGACCTTGAAGTCCATTCTGGTCAGGTTGGTGGTACCGCCGTTGAAGTTCTTGTTGGCCCAATAAACCTTCTGGGGTTCAATTTCCATCCAGACGCTGGCCTCACCGCGATTGCCGTCGATGTTGAACGCATACATCCGGCCGGTAAAGTCCTCAGGCTCACCGCCATATTCCACCAGATAAGTGGACTTGTTGTTGGCACTGTCGGCCACCACCACAGTACAGCGCTCGCGGATGGTGATACCAGTCAGATCCACAACGGTGACCATGGCCTCGCCGGCCTCCTCCTGGTTGGGATTGACCATGGTCAGAAGCTCCGTGCCCTCCTCGTTAAAAACCAGGATGGCGGACAGGTAGTTATTATCCTGGCTGCCCACAATCAGGTTGCCATTTTCCAGATCCTTGGAAATGAAGTTCACCTGGGGCGCCGTGTTGTCCACCAGCACGGTGGTGCTCAGGAATGCGCCCTCACCCAGGACGCCATCGCGAAGCATCTGCTCCAGCGCCTGGCTGTCGAGAGGCTCGTCGGTCACGTAGTATTCGGGGACCGCAACCACGGTAATGGTTACCTTATCGCCCTCTTTCACGCCCATCGTGGACATCTTCTTCGCAATATCCACATTATACCAGGTATCATACCAGACACCCCAGTTGGTATAATAGTACGCACTGTTCAGGTTGGATGCCGTACCACAGTTGTAAATGATCTCGCCATTCTCATCGGTCAGAATGATGCCCAGTGCGGCAGCATTCCGAATGAGGCTGACTGCATACTGGTGCAGGGTATCCCGGCTGTTGAGAGCCAGACGCTCGGGGTTAAAGGTCTCATCCTGGAAATAGGGGTTACCGGTCAGGTAGTATGCAGTGGAGCTGCCGGAATATTTCACAATCAGATTGTTCTGGTACTCGCCGGTATGGCTGGGTCTGCCGGTGCCGTACATGGCATCCATATAGCCGGAGGATTCATACATGGAGGAATCGCTCCAGTTGCCATAGAAGCCCAATACGGGGATGGAGTGGGTCACATCCATCATGGCGCCCTCTTCATTGGCCAGAGGATTGACAAACACAAAGCCCTCGACATAGGCACCGACGGTGTAATAGGTATCCAGATAAGCCTTGACGCTGTCGGTCAGCTCCACATTCACAACGATGTCCACGCTGCCGCCCTGAGGAATGCTGAACGCAGCAGTTTCCAGGTTGGTCAGTAGCATTCTGGCATCATAGGTGGTGATGCTGCCATCGCCGTCCAGATCTGCCTTGGGATCCAGCTGAGCCTGCAGGCCGACCTTGTAGTTCAGGATGATCTGTGCGTCATCCGCATCGGTATCGCCGTCACCGTCCAGGTCACAGTCATAGGCCACCGTGGGGACAAAAGTACGGCCATCCACCGTATAAGTCACATGGGCAGACAAAGATGCAGTAAGCGTATCCAGATAGGTCTGACCGTTATTCTGGAACATATCCTGCGTGAAGAAATCACTGGAAAGGGTGTACATGCCGCCCTGACCGGTCAGATCGTTCAGTGTGAAGCCGAAGCTGTAGCTGCCGGTCCGCTGGGGATCATCGCCCAGCTCAGCCTTAACCTTACCATCGGCATAGCCATAGGTGGCTGCCTCATCCATCCGGATGTAGCTGTTGGCCGTAACCGCGTTGCCCACATTGGCAAGACCGGCGCCCTGACGCATCACAGAGTAGTACTGATCGCTTTCCATCTCCAGCATGGGGGTGGCGGTAGACATCAGCAGACTCTGGGCTAGGCCGCGAACGGACAGATCAGCCTTGCTGTCCAGATCATTTTCCCGGATGTACTGGGCCATCAGGGCCACCATGCCCGCAACCTGGGGGGATGCCATGGAAGTACCGGACATGGTCTCATAAGCGGTACCGGACTGATCCCAGCCGTTGACGGAGTAGATGCTGCCGCCGGGCGCAGTGATTTCGGGCTTCAGAATCAGGCTGCCGGGCACGCCCCAGGAGCTGAAGGAGCTGATCGTCTCATAGTCCTGATTCCACATGCCGCTGGCGATTTCCGTGCCGACGGTCAATTTACCGGTGTAATACAGCACATTGCCCGCTTCGTCCGTTACAGGCGTAGACATGGCCCGCACCCGGTCAGCATCATACTGGGTAATGGAAACCGCAGGGGCGAAATAGGTGTAGCCCGCCAGGTTCATAGAGATGATACCGGGCTGGTTGTTGTAAATAACGGTCGCAATCGCGCCATTGGCTGCGGCTGCGTTGGCCTTCTCATAGAAGGAGTTCGTACCTCTGGAGCAGAAGGCGATCTTGCCGGGCAATACATCCGCAACGGCCGCGAAATCCTCTTCAGAGCCAATGCCGTCCAGGAAGATATACTCCTGCTCGCCGGCCAGGGTCAGGATGGACTGGACACCCCAGAGTTCCAGATATTCGTTGTAGAATACCAACTCATCACCAAACCGGAAGTAGTAACCAGTGGTACCGGCGTTGTCCACGGATGCCACAGCCAGGGTGTTGTGGTGAGAACCGGGGCTGCCGACCGTGTCGAAGCTGACTTCATCGCCGTACAGATAGCCCAGGTTGTAGTCATAGGTAGCCCAGGCAGAATTGTTGCTGGCAGAGGTCACAACCACAGTATCCGTGTCTTCCAGGCTGTCCAGCAGCTGCTGATAAGTTTCATTAAAGCTGAAGCCGGGATTGCCGGAACCCAGAGACAGGTTCACAGCATCCGCGCCCAGGATAATGGCGTCTTCGATCGCAGCCATGTAATCAGACTCATAGGCGCCGCCCTGCTTGCCGAAGACCTTCATCACGATCAGCTGCGCCTCAGGTGCCACACCCTGTACCAGAGCGGTATTCAGCGCCTTGGCATAGCTGCTGTCGTCCTGTGCGATCCAGGTGTTGGCGGTGGCAATACCGGCAACATGGGAACCATGGGACCCCTGGTTATCGTTGTCGTGGGTAATGTCGTAGTCACCGTCAACATAGTTGTATCCGAAGGGGATCTTCTCATTGACATACAGAGACTCCGCATCCGTGCCCTGCAGATTCAGCTTATCCAGAACAGAATCAATCTCTTTTGCATCCAGCAGATCCAGGCTCTGGATGTAGGCATCGGTTTCCATGCCCTTCTGCTCTGCCAGCGTTTCCAGGGCATACAGGTAAGCATCGGCATCAAAGGACTGATGATCCGTATCCGCGCCGGTATCAATGACCGCAATCCGGCTGCCGGCGCCGGTGTAGCCGCTGGCCCATGCAGCCAGGGAGCCGATCTGCTCACCGGAGGTGGCCATATTGGGGTCAGCGGTTTCCTCTCTCTGCACCACAGCAGGATCATAGCGGTTCTCCAGAATGACATCCCGGACACCGTCCACATTCCGAATGGTTTCGATGTCGCCATACAGAACATTGGCAGAGATCAGGTTGGCGGCCAAAGTCAGATTCCACTGAACATCCAGCTCACTGCCAACAGCGGTCTGAATTTCTTCGGTAATCTTCTCCTGCTTTGCGGCCAGCTCCTGCCGGTAGGTCATAGCCTGCAGATTGTCCGCAATTTCCAGGGTCGAGAAACCCGCTTCAATGACAGAAGCGTCCTCCAGAACAATCGAGACACGAACCATATCCGTGTCTGCGAATTCCTGCTGAGGTTCCGCTTCCACAGCCTCATGGACGGGCTGTGTTTGGATGTCACTGTTGTCCACCTGTTGGAACGACAGTGTTTCTTCCTTTGCCTGTGTGCCGTGTGCTTCATGGGCATGGATCGCGGAGGTCGGAACCGCATAGCCCAGCACCAAGCACAGGACCAGAAGAACAGAAATGAGTCGTGTGAGTTGGCGTTGCTTCATAGGAATACACTCCTTTTTGAATATAATATCCAGAGCCTGTTGCTCCAAATAACAAATGAATACAAAATTCTACAATTGTATGTATATTTATACACCAATCGTTCATGCGTATACAATGGTAACACACCATTTTGACGATGTCAAGATTTTATGCGGAAATCAAAAAATATTTTGGAATTATTTACATTTTATCTTGTATACCAAGCATTTCAGGGGCTGATACTCTGGTTTTCAATGAGAAATGCTCAGAATATGATTGCCTTCATGGAGCTGATTTTCTGTCTGATGAAAAAGTCGGAATTTCGCCCGGGATGCCGGAACAGGGAGTCCCCGCTCCGACACAGGCGAGCCTGCCATTCATCGCAAAGCGCAATTGGCAGAACCAGGCAGACGGTATATGATGGAGTCAGGGAATCTACACACGGAAGGGTATGGTAAACAATAGAAAACCATGATACTCTCGATGTGATGCTTCCGATGCATATTATCGAGAGAAAGCCTGAAAGGCTGCTGTTGCATCATCGATTTCTGTAAAATTGTATTTACTTCATGTACCTTTGCCATAAAAGAACCAGGAATAGTTAAGGTAGAGGCAATCTTAGAAAATATCTGGATAAACAGTCCTGACATTTCCAGAGGTTTTCACGGCACCGCAGTGCCGTGCATCCAAAATACAACTTCCGGCAACCAAACAGGCTGCCGGAAGTGCAGAAAATTTTTATTTTATTTCACTGTTCACTTGACGGGGAGCAGTTCAAACGCTTTCGGGGTACTGTTCATATTTGAATGCTATCTAAAAATATGTCCTTACAGCGAAAGCTGAATGTCTGCAACTTTGATACTGGGATCTTCCATTACCTGTTTTAATACATTCAGATAGTAGGTATGGAAGTTTCTAACATCATCTTCGCTGGTGATCTTGGTCTGCACATCGTAAGCCATATCAACTTCTTTGGTCTTGGCATCCAAAACCTGAATGACATAGGCAGGAAGTGCGCAATTACCGTTGGTATACAAATTAAACTCCACACCCATGGGCATATCAATGGGTATGAATGAGTAGGCAATCGAATAGTAGATCAGAAGAGGTGAAGAACGGTAGATGTTGTGCATTAATGCCTCAAAATCTCTATCCTTAAACTTGATATGTCTATAAAGACCATTCTGCGCAATGGAGAATGCCTTTAGATTATCCGCAAAGGAAAGGGCGTAATCAATCTTGGTATAACAAGCAGCACTTTGCACCTTAGGGCCTGCACAGCGCTTTTCCTGTGCGGAATGGCGGCAATTATAAAGACCTATAGGCATTATGTTCTTGAGGTTTCCGTTTAGCATGGCCAAGGCTAAAGAGCTTGCGTAGAAAAGCAAATTCGCAGGTGAGCATTGATTATTCTGACAATAGGTCAGCACCTTTTCTACCAAATCCTTGTCAATCTTGTGCCGGTAGGTCCGCGTGTTGTTACGGACAAGGAAAATCGGCATGCTCCGATGGTGTTTTTTGAGTTGCTTCTGCCAAATGGGATTATTGGGGCCGTGAATACCGGCATAGAATGGCTCGGGATTGTTGGTGAGTAGATTGGTGAAGTACTCCAAGTGCTTCTCCTCCAAATTGCCGTTGGAGTTCTTTTCGAGATCCTTTTTGAGAATCTCCTCGAAACTTGTAGGGGCGGGAGGCAATGCTTCGCCATTCTTCAGAGCATTATACAGGTTTATAAGATCCATATACAAGACGTTGATTCCATAAAGGTCAGCAACTAGATGGCAAATCTTGAAAAACACCATATAACGATTGTCATAGGTGTGAATAAAATAAGGTTCGATGACAACCCCGTGCATATAGTCAATGGTTTTTTTCCTAACCTTATTGATAAAGGCATCTTGCTGTTCTTTGGTATCAAAGGACAAAACAGGCACCGTCTTGATATTCTTCCCGGAATCACCAAAATACTGCTTCAGCACTCCCCTCTTTTTGAAGAACCTAATTCTGAGGCAGTCATTTCGTTTAACCAGAAGCTTGAAGGCCTGATCCATTAGCTCAAAATCCATTTCCTCATCAATGGTGATGGAGGAAAGGATATTGATCACTCTCTTATACAAACTGTACTTGCATTGCAAATATGCCACGTCTTGCGAGAGACTTAAATTGTAACAAGTTTTATCTGTCATGTTCCATTACGCTCCTGTATGTAATATATTTCTTCGCACAATTGAACATTATAGCACACTCTTTTGACAAAAGAAAGTATTTTCCGACTTTTTCTTAATACTTATTTCCGACTTTTTCTTAATACTTATTAGAATGGAAATAACACCGTTCGGTACATCTGCCGTGACAGTCTTGAAAACGGCACCAACTGGCCGCATTATTTAGACCTTGATGGGTGTTATCTTCTTCAGTGTGATGTGCTATAAACAGCACCTGATTTGATACAAAGTCAAGGAGACCTCTAAAAACTAATTTTAATTGTCTATGTAAAAGATTTTTCTCAAATTATGTGTTAAAAACCGCAAGAATATTGGATATCTTTCCACGTTTTTATAAGCAAAAGTTTGAAAAAAGATTCGGCCAGAGCGGAAAAAGGAGGTTTTGGAGGTGCCCTCAAATCACATGCTCTTTATTATGTGGATCTGCTTTCGGCAGCATTGCAGCTGCTGACATTTTGTCGATTTATAAAAGCATGCAGATAAAATGTGTCAAAATTGGAGATCAACACATAAGATGTTGTACCGGGGAATGAACCGGCAATAAGATCTTAGGAGGGAAATTATGGCAATTTTTACAAACCAAGCCACATTGACCTATCAGGGAAACTCCACCAATTCCAACATCGCCTATGGTGAGATTCTGGATGTGCTGGTGGCAACCAAAACATCCGTAGAAGGGAGTTATACCCCCGGACAACTCGTAACGTATGTGGTGACACTACGCAATACCGGAAATGCTTCACTGACGGGATTGGTGGTTACAGATGATCTGGGTGGATACGTTTTTAACGGTGCGACTGTTTATCCATTGACTTATGAGGTTGGGTCTGTTGCATTATTTACCAATGGCGTACCCCAGGCGGCACCAACAGTTACTGCAGGACCGCCTCTGGTGTTTAGCAATATTACCGTACCAGCTGGGGGCGATGTGGTGATTGTATACCAGGCGCAGGCAAATACTTTTGCCAACCCTGCGGTTGGCGGTAGTATCGATAATACCGTTACAGTAACGGGCGATGGCTTGAGCGCACCCATTACGGCAACCGCAACGGTCGTTGCAAAGGCCGAGCCGGTGCTGTCTATTTCTAAATCTATTACTCCTTCACAGGTTGTAGATAATGACAGAGTCACCTATACGTTTGTGATTCAAAATTCCGGCAATCAGGCTGTGGTTGCTACGGATGATGCGGCGATTACCGACACCTTTGATCCCATCCTGACCGCTTTGGCGGTCACCTTTGACGGTGTAGCCTGGTCACAGGGCGTGCAATACAATTACAATGAGCTTACAGGTTTGTTCACAACCGTTCCCGGGCAGATCCTTGTACCAGCCGCAACTTATGTGCAGGATCCAATTACCGGGGCGTATACCAGCACACCCGGAATTGCTACCCTGATTGTTACCGGAACAATTTAAGTAAACAGACATCAAGATAACCAAGGTACTGCTGAACAGCGTGATGCACCTCCGTTACTCTATTTGAACCAAAACCTTCTTGGACGATGTTCAGGAAGGTTTTACTTTTTCCCCACAATTTATTCAATCCACCGGAGAAGGTTAAGGGAATACATCGTTTTGGGAGGTAAGCAATACTCATTGCGATTCGCCGTGGCTGTTCTAATCCTACGCTCCCCTCTCGTGTGATGAAAAAAACGCCGCCCGGGTGGGCAGCGTTTTAACTCGTGTATGTACTGAATGTAGCAAAATCATACAGCGTGGTTTTTCTGTGACCTTTGAGGCAGGAAAAGGGTTAGTGCAATGGTCACAAGGAGCACAACAGTTACAATCAAGCCGCCTTCCAGACCAAATGCACCACCATGAAGCAATGCCCTTTCTCCAACAGGGTTCATAACTGCCACCGTAGGAAGCTGCGCTGTGCCGCTAACCCGAATGCCTACCAAATTTCCTTGGGCAAAGTTCCACGCACTGTGGATCGCACAGGCCCCAAAAAGATCATCGGTACGCAGGATGTAAACCGCCATGAACACTCCAAACAGAGTCAAGTTCAGAAGTGCCAGGAGTGTGATACCGGGATTGCCCAGATGCAGCAATGCAAATACCACGGAGCTGATACCAACAGCGATGGCAGTATGGCAGCGATTGTTTAAGGAAACCATAAAATAGCCACGAAGGAGAACTTCTTCTGACATACCCTGGATCACGAATCCCGCAAAGAAGGCCACCAAATAGAGTACCGGAATCTTCTCTGCAAAGGCAAAGTCCAAATCGCCCATGAGCCACAGGATCAGAGCGCACAGCAAGAGCATGGCAGTGCCAATAGCATAGCCCTTTACATAGCGCATAAACCAACCTTGTTTCCGGAAGCCCATAGAGGCGTAGGAACGGCGCTCAATCTTGCGGCAATAGATGATGCCGGCAAAAGTAGTTGCAGCAGTTGCAAACAGGGAGATCAGCATGATCCACGGCTTCTCCATAATGGACATTGCTACAGAAACTCCTGCAAAAATAGAGGATTCCACATCACCGGAGCTGATGGCGGCAAGAAGCTCCGGGTCAGTGAAAATGCCGATGATCGTCGGGCCGGTTAGAATCATGGATGCAATGGCATTGCCAACCATGAAAACCGCCACAAACAGAAGAATCTGAAGGATCGGCTTTGGCTGAAAGCGTGCTTCACGGGCCTCAGTCAGCATTTTGTTATTTTTATAAGAAATCATAGGGGCTCCCCTTTCTAGGGTATAATGTGAAATAGCATTATACTACATTATTTATGGTGAGTATATCATGGTGTTTTCTGTTTGTCAATTAACCGATTGGATTTTCTAGCATGTGGTTCCCTCCAGACATAGAAATCCCCCCTAAAATAGACTTTGGATATTTCCATGGTCTACTTTAGGGGGATCATATCAAATTCCCGGGAGCAACTCCGGGGGGTTTTGCATCTTCACCAATTTTCTTATATATTTTTCCTTTTTTCCTGTTGACTGCCAACAAGTTCTATGCTAAACTGTTATCCGTCGAAATGAGTGGTGTGGACTGTGGGCATTGTGCCATCCATGCAGGATATCCGCAAGCAGATCTGTCTTCCTCATTCGATGAATCATTTTATCAAGGAGATGTCATGATGGAAAACCTTGCCCCGTATCTCGCATTGTCTTTTCTCACAGCTGTCCTTGCGTTCGCCTTTGCCGCATATTTGTACATGTGGGTAAAGAGAAAGCCCACCGTAAACCCCACCATTCAGGAAGTATCCACCCTCATTAAAAAGGGTGCCAATACTTTCATGACCCGTGAGTACAAGATCCTCGCCATGTTCGCTCTTGGTCTTGCCGCTCTGATTTTCGTGTTCCTTCCCTCCCCTCTGTGGAGTGAGAAGCTTAAGATCTCCAAGAACATCTTTATGGCCGTTTCCTACCTGATCGGTACTGCCCTTTCCGCAGTTGCCGGTAAGATCGGCATCATGGTCGCAACCCTGTCCAACGGTCGCTGCGCTGAGGCTGCACAGAAGGGCATCAAGCCCTCCTTCCTGCTGGGCTTCCGTGGTGGCGCTGTTATGGGCCTGCTGGTGGTTGGCTGCGCTCTGTTTGGCGTATCCGCAATTCTGTGGATCGTTGGCGATGCCTCCATTCTGCTGGGCTTCTCCTTCGGTGCTTCCTCCCTGGCTCTGTTCGCCAAGGCTGGCGGCGGTATCTTCACCAAGACCGCTGACGTTGCCGCCGACATCACCGGCAAGGTTGAGCTGGGCATCCCCGAAGACGATCCCCGTAACCCCGCCGTTATCGCTGACAACGTTGGCGACAATGTAGGTGACGTTGCCGGTATGGGCGCTGACTTGTTCGACTCCAATGTTGCTGCCATGGTTTCCGCTCTGGTTATTGCCCAGTCCCTCTCCGGCACCTTTGCCAATACCGCCATGGTATTCTGCTATTCCTTCCTGGGTCTGCTGTCCTCCATCATCGGCATTGCCACTGCCCGCATCGGCAAAAACGGCACTCCCACTAAGGCTCTCAATGCCTCTACTTATGTAACCACCGGTATCTTCCTGGTACTGTCCGCCATTGCTACCGCTGTTCTGCCCAACTTCTCCTGGAACATCTGGGGCGCTGCAGCTACAGGCCTTCTGGTCGGCGTTATTATCGGCCTTGCTACCGACTACTTCACCGATGACACCAAGCCCATCGTTAAGAAAGTCGCTCATGCCTCCGCTTCCGGCCCTGCCTTTACCATCCTCTCCGGCTGTGCATACGGCTTCATTTCCGCTCTGCCTGCCATGATCGGTATTGCTGTTTCCGCTCTGGTTGCTTATAAGCTCTGCGCTCCCATGGGCGATGGCTATGCCATCTTCGGCATCTCCATGGCTGCAGTTGGTATGCTCTCCACCGTTGCTACCATTATCTCTAACGATGCCTACGGCCCCATCGTCGACAATGCCCGTGGCCTTGCCGAAATGGGCGGTCTGGGCGAAGAGACCATCGCTATTGCCGACGAGCTGGACTCTGCCGGTAATACTGTTAAGGCTGTCACCAAGGGCTTCTCCATCGGCGCTGCCGGTCTTACCGTTATCTCCCTGCTGGGTGCTTTCATGGCAGAGGTCAACGACGCCATCAGAGAAGCTGGCGGTCAAATCATCACTGGCTTCGACATTATGAATCCCACCGTATTCTTTGGTATCCTTGTAGGTGCGGCAATCCCCGCTGTCTTCTCTGCCATGCTGATTCTGGGCGTTGACAAGAACGCACAGAGAATGGTTGCAGAAATTCACCGTCAGTTCAAGACTATCCTTGGTCTGCGGGAAGGCACTGCAAAGCCCGACTATGACAAGTGTATCGACATTGCCACCACCGGATCTCTCCGTGAACTGCTTCCTGCCGGCCTGGTTGCTATCCTTTCCACTGTAGCCGTTGGCTTCATTGGCGGCCCCTCTGCCATTGGCGGCTTCCTCCTGGGCAACATCGTTTCCGGTCTGCTCCTGTCCCTGTTCATGTCCAACTCCGGCGGTCTGTGGGACAACTCCAAGAAGTATGTGGAAGCTGGTAACGAAGGCGGCAAGGGCAGCGAGGCTCACAAGTCCGCTGTTATTGGTGACACCGTTGGCGACCCCTTCAAGGATACCGCAGGTCCCTCCATTAACACCCAGATCACTGTTGTTTCTCTGGTGGCTTCCCTTCTGTCTTCCCTGTTCGTTGCTTTCTCCATCTTCGGTTAAGTAAAAAGCCCAATTACATAATATTCTAAAACCCGCAAAGAGACGGCTGGCATTTCTGCCCGCCGCCTCTTTTTTATATTCATATCTTAGCCCTTAACTTCAATAATCCGGATGTCTTCCAGAGAATAATCTGACTGGGTAAGCACGATATCGGAGATCAGAGCCGCATCGGTTTCTGTCAGCCCTTCAGCCGGCGCTGCAACGGCCACAGAGATACCGGAATCCGTCATGTAGGCAACGCAGTCTGCATAGCCCTTGGCGATCACCAGACTTTCGATCTGAGCCTCACAAAGAGCCGTATCCACAAGTCCCTCCAGTTCCTGCGCAGAAGATGATAAGCCTTCCTCTCCCCCATAAGCCATAGCCTCCTGCAAAAGGTTTACGGCACTGTCCCGGGACTGCTGGCGACTCAGGCGAACGGCAGCAAAATAGCCGGTCATAGTTACATCCTCGCTGCCCAAATCTTCAACAGCGGCATCCAGGGCGGGGCCATTGTCCGGATTTAAGACCAACAGGGCATTATCCATGAGTTTATCCTCATGGAGAGTATCCTCCAAAGACACTGTCTGCTCCTTTGACGCATAATTCCAATTCATGTAAATACCGGCGCACACGAACACAAGCACCGATGCCACGATCAGATTCTTCTTCCAATTTTTCACGGTACATACCTCCTGAAATCAATTCATTTTTATGACAGCAATACGATCAGAGCCAAGCCCTGTCAAGCTGGAAATGGCTTGCACCAAAGCCAGCTTGACCGCTGGATCGTCCGCACCCTGACACAAGATCAAGGCACCTTTATAAGTAGGTGCTGTTTCCTGCCGGATCAGGGGCGACTGGGTATTGCTGTCTGCATGATATAAAACTGTCTGCTCTTCCCGGCTGGACTGCCCATGCTCCCCTGACTGCTGGGTGTAAGCAGAGTCTGACTGATAGGTCGTTTCACCGCCATTCGCCAAGCTCAAAATCACCTCTACCTTCCCTGCTCCCTTTACCCGGCTTAGAAGCTCACTGAGCCTTCTTTCTTCCAGGGATAGATCTGTAAAGCTTTGCTTTTGATTCCTGAGCTGTTCCCCGGTATCTGCCTGTTTCCCCTTCTCCTTGCCGGGAATCAACAGAAATATCAATCCCAAAAGAAGGATCAAAATGGGATAGCGAAGCTTCCCAAGTTTTTGATTGAACTTTCCGGTTACTTCCTTCCATCTGCCCCCTTTCACGGTTCACTCCACACCTGCCTTTCCTTAGGTATGCCCAATTCCTTTTCCAAAAGCTCTGTCAGCTTGCTCCTTGCGTATGGTGCGGCCTTCCCTTGCAAATGAGCCTCCCAGGGCGTTAGCTCCGGGCTAAGGCGAACCTGAACCGCAACCTCTGCCCCAAGAGCAAGGGCTTTGTCCTCAATGTATGCTTGAAGTTCCCTCTTTATGTCTTTCTCCATTTCCTTCTGCACCTGCCTCATAGCTTCTGCCTCCACGCTTTCTGCCTCCTTACGGAAGTCTTCAGTGAATTGGTACTCCATAGGGTTATTTAAGTAGGTTAAGGGTGAGCACACCACCAGAAGCATAAAAAGGCCGCAAATCATTTTCAGCAGCCGTTTTTCTCCTTTGCCCCATGGAGCTAAACTCATTACCAGGGCGCCTAAAATCGCTGCGGTAGTGACCGTCAGCACATAGCTCTGAAAACCATCCATTACCCCACCCCCTTCATAAAGCAAACCAGGCTAATTAGCTGCACCAGACAGCAAGTACCGATCATACCCATAACCATACCCATGGCCTGGGCAAACATTTCCACCAAGCTGCCATGCTCTTTTGTACCTAAGACGGCACACCAGGCAGCCGTAAGCTTCAAAAGTAAATACTGCGCACCGGCCTGGAGAAAGGGCGCCAGGGTCAAGGCCAGGATCACCAGCATCCCTCCAACCCCCACAGTGCTTCTGACCGCCCCTGCGCCCACCAGGACAGCTTCTGAGGCATCGGAGAGAATACCTCCTACCACGGGAACCATGCCGGATATGGTCAGCTTCGTGGCTCTCAGAGCGGCAGCATCCGTTGCACCGCTTACCGCCCCGGTAATGGTCATATAACCGGTAAATACATACAGAACCAGCTTCATGCCCCAGGTGATTGCGCTTTTGAAAAAGCCGTTCATCCGGCTGAGCAGGTCATTTCCCAGTGCGCTGCCTCCTATGCCCGAAGCGAGAAATAGATAGGTCACAGGTGCGACCCCTTTGGAAAGAAAGCGGCTCAGCATACTATTGCAAAAAGCTGTGCCCATGTATAGGGCAGAAGCCTTTGCAGCTCCGCCGGAAGCCACCATGGCTCCGGACATCACCGGAAGCAACAGTTCCCCATAAGAGCTGATCTGTTCTACCGTTTCCAGTCCCAAACGGAGAAATGTTCTGGCAGACTGCAAAAGGATCAAGCTAATGGCCGCTGTGCCCAATAAGTTTGAGGGCGAAATTCCCTCACCCAGGGTTTCTGTCTTAAAAGTACCGCAGAGGATCACCACTGCTAAGACACCCAGACAAGCCCCAGCCGCCTGTTTCAGTGAGGGCATGGCTGCTTGAAATGCCTTTTTTACGATTTCCAAGGTGCCATCCAGAAAGCCTGAATCCTCCTGCGGCAAATCCGCCTGTATGGAATTGGGTGGTTCGGGAAGCTGACCGGAATAGGCAAAAGTCGGCACACAGAGAATCCAGCCAATCAGCAGCAGTATGGACAACGCTCTCACACCGCACCTCCCAATAATTCCTGCAGCAGTTCCATTACATCCTCCAAAAGGGGGATTGCCAAATAAACCAGACAGGCATTGCCGCAGATCCGTAGTGTTTTTCCCAATGCAGACTGTCCCGCATCCTCGCAGACACCACAGGCAAATTCCAAAAGCAGACACATTCCTGCAGCCTTGAATAAGATCTTTACATACTCTTTATTGAGATTACCCAGAACACGCAGTCGTACCGTAAGGTCGATCACCGGCTCAAGCAAAGAAAACGCCAAAAGCAGAGCCCCAACCCCACAGGCAATGGATAGCGCCACAGACATTTCTTTCCCCTGCTTACCTATAATCAGTGTCAGGGCTGCTCCGGTGATCCCCAGGGCTAAGATCCGTAAAAAGACATCCATAATCAGAACTGAAACAGGTTTTTAACCAACTGGAACAGCTCCGCAATTCTCTGTGAAAGAATCATCAAAACCACAATAAGCCCCGCAAGGGTTGTCATGGTGGCCTGCTCGTCCCTGCCGGAGCGGGTCAAAACCTGATTTAAGATAGTGACGATTATGCCTACGGCTGCAATTTTGAAAATCAGATCTACTTCCATAGGCATTACAGAAGGAGGATCGCCAGGGCGATACCGCAGCAGATCCCCAGAGTGCGGTAGCTTTTCAGTCTGGCAGGCTGATCTTTTTGGATATTCCCCAACTCCTTACGGAGCAGTTCCTGCTCTAGCTTGATTCCATGAAGCTGGGTCGTCAGGTCTGTTTTTCCCAAGGTGATGCTTAACCGTTCCAGACTCTTTCCGCATTTCTCAGGCATTTCCGGATAAAACTCCAAAGCCTTTTTCATGCAGGCCTCTGCATCTGCGGTATCAGTCTTCCTAAGTTCTTTCCCAAAAGCCTCAAAAACCTTGCCCACTACCCCTCCGCACCCGGCACACAGGATGCCGCAAATCTCCGGAAGGGGGGTTAATCGATATTCCATTTGGCAGTGCATCAATTCCAATGCCTTGATCATCTCACCAAGAGTGTTTTCCAGATAGCGGAAGCTGCCTGCCATAGAAAAACCGCAGATGCCGCAGGCCAGAATCACCAGCGCTGCACCGATTCCTTTTAACATTCCTTTGTCAACTCCTCCATCGTATATTTTCCATGCTTGTCCATAAGGATCAAAGTAGAAAACAGCTTCATATCCAATAGCCGCTTATAGGCAGGACGGATTTGCAAATCTGAAAGGCTATCACCATGGGCTGTTGCCAGAAAACGCACCCCGGAGTGAACAGAACGCTCCATAGCCATGGCATCTGCCACCCCTGTGATCTCATCCACTGCAATCCAGGCAGGCGTTAAGACGCGGAGCGCAATTTCCATTCCCAATTCCTTGGGAACACCGGTCAACACATCTGTGCGCATCCCCGGTGAGAAATAGTAACCTCCGTAGTAAGGAGGAAACAGCTCCTCCCTTTGGTCAATCACCGTGATCTGCTCCTGGCGGCTATCCGAAATAAGACGAATCAAATCTCTTAACAGGGTAGTTTTTCCACAGCCGGGCGGCCCAAGAATTAACACCGAGCCATTGTTTAAGCTAGTAAGTGCATCTTTACCCACACTGGGGAAATCTCTGGCTATGCGGATACACAGTGCATGAATATGTTTGATGCCCGAAGGCTCACCACCCCGCATGAGCCACTGTCCGGAAAGGCCAATTCTGTGTCCTCCCGGGGCGGTCAGGTAGCCCAGTGGCAAAGATTGGGCTGCATAGGCAGAAAAATGGCTGGCGTTGTTTACCACGAAGGAAATATCCGATCCTGTCACAGTCCGGGTAACCGGATACCATTCCTCTCCCCGGCCTGCAAGCTGTGGAAATGCTCCCAAACGCAGGCGAAGCTCTGAAACAGGCTTGTCCTGCAGGGTCGTTCCCAGGGTTGTCCGCATCCACGGTGGCAGAAGCTCCATTAGCTCCTTATAGCAAAGCACCATACCCTCACCCCCATGGGACAGACTATGCGACCGCACCAAAGACTATGCATGAAAATAAAAAAGCCTGCTGCGAGGGAAAATCTCACAGCAAGCTTTAAGGTTATAGAATCTTTATTCCGTATCCGGTGGGGGAATGTGTCTGGCCGAACGCCCCTGCATATGGTCCAAGCCGTGAATCCAGTCTGCTTTCAGGAAGTAGATCAGGAAGATCACAGAGCTGACAAACCAAGTCAAGGGGTAGGCAGTGTAAACTACCTCGATGCGGTCAAACTGTTTCACCATAATGGTAATATAGGTAACACGGAGGGCGCACCAGGAGGCAAACATGGTAAGCATAGGAACAATAGCCTTACCCGCACCCCGCATAATGCCCGCAACACAATGGGAAAATGCCAACAGGAAATATGTAAGTGCTTCAACCTTGGACTGTCTTGCCCCAAAGGCCATAACATTCGGGTTATCATCAAAGAAAGAAACGAACTCCCCACCAAAGAAGAAGATCAGAACACCTACGATCTCCGCAATCAGCATAGAACAAATAATACCGAATTTGACGCCTTGTTTTACCCGGTCATACTTCTTTGCGCCCAGGTTCTGCCCAACAAAGGTGGAAAGGGCCATAGAGAAGCAGGTGATGGGCAGGAATGCAAAGCCTTCGACCTTGGCATAAGAGCCGCTGCCGGCCATAGCCTCAGCACCAAAGTGGTTAATATTGGACTGCACCACCACATTGGCAAAAGCGATCATACAGTTCTGGACACCGGAGGGAAGACCCAGGCGGATAATGTCCAAAAGGGTATCCCAATCGAAACGGATGTCCTTAATGGAAACCTTGTAGACCGTATCCCGGCGGATCAAACGGGTCAGGCACAAAATGGTACTGACGGCCTGGGAAATGGTAGTTGCCAAAGCAGCAGACCAGACACCCCACTCAAACACACCTACAAACAGGAAGTCCAAGACAACGTTGACAGCAGAGGAGATGCCCAAATAAACCAGAGGACTCTTGCTGTCGCCTACTGCTCGGAGAATACCCATGGAGATATTATACAGAACAATGAAGACACTGCCTGCAAAATAGTACCGAATGTAGGAAGTGGACTGCTCCAAAACCTCCTCCGGTGTTCCCATCAGGCGCAGGATACCGGGGGCAAAGATCACACCGATGGCAGTCATCAGCAGACCCGCAGCAATGGCAAAGGCCAGATTGGTGTGTACAGCCTTCTTTAAGGAATAGTGGTCTCTTGCGCCGTAATGCCGGGAAATGACTACGCCTGCGCCGGTAGCAGTTCCACCAAAGAAGCCGATAAGCATAAAAATCAGGCTGCCGGTGGAAGTGACCGCTGCCAGAGAGGTCGTACCAAGGTACCGGCCTACTATCCAAGCATCTACGGTGTTATAAAGCTGCTGAAAAACATTCCCAAGAAAAATGGGTAAGGTGAAAAGTAACAAGTTTTTCCATATCGTTCCCTCAGTCAGGGATACCCGTTCTCGGTTCAAAGCTTTCCCTCCTCTATTTTTTCATGATGTCAAGCATCTGGCGCAGGCAGGTTAGATTAACTGCGCAATTCTACCACAAAGCCAAGGGTATTGCAATATCAAAAATGCTTCAAAGGGCTACAAATCAGTCCAGCAGATCCGGAAGAACCTCATCATCAAAGGACATCTGCATAGGGTCGGCTTCGCCGTAGTTGCCTGTTCCCTTCATAGCCTGCCACTGTTCCTTTGTAATCAAAATAGCTCTGGGCTTGGAGCCTGCGAAGGGTCCCACAATGCCTTTTTCTTCCATTTCGTCCACAATGCGAGCAGCCCGGGCATAGCCCAGCTTCAACCTCCGCTGCAGCATAGAAACGGAGGCCAAACCGGTTTCCAGGAACACATCCACCGCAGCGGGAAGCATTTCATCGCCCACCATTTCGTCCTCAGACTCTTCCATTTTAGGTTCGGAGTTTTTGCCTGCCTTTTCTTCACCGTTTCGTTCAAGCTCATCCATAAGCTCCTGGCTATAGACAGCGCTGGAACGCTCCTTCACATAGGTGGCAACCGCTTCCACTTCGGAATCGGAAACAAAGCAGCCCTGAATACGCTGCGGTTTACCCTGACCAAGTGGGGCATAGAGCATATCACCCCGTCCAACCAGCTTCTCTGCGCCCTGGGTATCCAGAATGATCCGGGATTCCATGGCAGAAGCAACTGCAAAGGCGATGCGGCTGGGGATATTTGCCTTCATAATACCGGTAATGACCTTAGAGGAAGGCCGCTGGGTTGCAATGACCAGGTGGATGCCGGAAGCACGGCCCATCTGGGCAATACGGACGATGGAGTCCTCTACTTCCTTAGCGGCAACCATCATCAGGTCAGCCAGCTCATCGATAATGACCACAATCTGAGGAAGCTTCTCCCCTTCACCGGTGCTTTCCACAATGCGGTTCAAGGCTTCCAGATCCCGGACGCTCACATCGTACATCAGCTTATACCGACGCATCATTTCAGAAACAGCCCACTGCAAAGAGCCCGCTGCCTTTTTGGGGTCGGTAACTACAGGGATCAAAAGGTGGGGAATACCGTTGTAAACACCCAGCTCGACCATTTTAGGGTCTACCATAATGAGCTTTACATCATCGGGGGTAGCTTTATACAAAATAGAAACAATCAGGCTGTTCATACACACAGACTTACCGGAGCCCGTGGTGCCGGCAATGAGCAAGTGGGGAAGCTTTGCAATATCCCCGGTAATGCACTCACCGCCGATGTCCTTACCCACGGCAAAGGAGGTCTTGGACTTGGCGCAGATGAAGCGGGAAGAACCGATCACATCCCGGAGGGCAACGGTGGTCACCTGCTTATTGGGGACTTCGATGCCGACCATGGCAATCTTATCGGGGATGGCAGAAATACGGACACTGGGTGTGCCTAAGGCAAGGGCCAGATCGTTCTGTAAAGTGGTAACCTTAGCAAGTCGAACACCCTGGGCAAGCTCCACTTCGTATCGGGTAACAGAAGGGCCTCTGGTCACATTACAGATCTTAGCTTCAATATTAAAGCTTTGCAGGGCTTCGTTGAGCCGTCTGGTGTTTTCCCGCAGCTCGGAAGAGCCGTCTGTTCCCGCAGGGCCACCGCCCTTCAACAAGCTCAGTGGGGGGAACATATACTCCACTTTAGGTGCCTGGGTCTTGGAAGCCACCTCATTGGCTACCTCTGCCGCAGAGATCCTTGCCTCCCGGGAGGTAACCTTTTCAGTGCCCGGCTGGGGCTCTGCACACTCAACAGGCTCGATCCTGGGAGCTGCTTTCGGATGCTCCGGCGCTGCTGCTCTATTTTCCCGCACAACCGGCTCAAGGGGCGGCATCTGACGGGATACCGGATTCGGCACAGCAGGTTCTTCAATCACCTCTTCCGGCTGCCGGGCAATAACTGTTTCCCCGGTAATGGGAAGTACATCAAAGCTGTTAGCAGGGCCACCGGGTTCTTCCGGGGTAACCGCCCGCTCACGAATCTTGCCGCTCTCGGTTTCAGCCGGTTCTGTAGGGTTTACGGCCTTAACAGTTTTTGCAGAAACCGGCTTCTTCGGTGCGGGAGGGTCATCATCAAAAGACATTTGATAGTCCGCAATGTTTTTCTTTCTCTGCACATGTTCAATGTGCTTATTGCTGATATGGTCTACCACCGCCTTGGCGTGATCCTTATGGGGCTTTTCCTGCTCCCGTGGAGCCCTGGGGCGATCCCGAACAGCAAGGAGAAGACTGTGAACGGTAATATCTACTACGCATAGCAGGCACAAAATACCGAGGAAGATTAGAAGGATCGTACCAAAGGTCTTTCCCATCAGCCGGAAGAGTCCGCAAAGAAGGCCGCCTAAAAAGCCGCCCCCTGTGCCTTCCGCACCCTGAGTATACAGATTCAGGAAGCCCTCAAAGGTTACAGGCCATTTACCACCGGTTGCAAACATATGAGCTGTTGCGGAAACATGGAGGCAGGCAAGAGATGCGCAGACACTTCTGCGGATCAGATATTCTCTCCAGAAGAATCCCTGAAGCATAAACAAAGCGAAGAACAACAGGGGTGTAAGGACTGCACCGCTCTTGCCGCCCAGGCCTCTGAGAACCTTCTGTACAAATAGCAACACCACAGAATCCCCGGGGAACCAAGCGAAAGCAGTGAAAACAGCAATTCCAAAGAAAATAGGTGCAAGAACGTAACGAATGGGCAACTGCTCCCCGGGAGAGCGAGCTGCCTTTTTTGCTCTCTTTTCCGCACAGCTGGCTTGCTTCTTTCCCTTGGAGGGAGTATTTTTTGTTGATTTGGATGCAGTATTTCTCTTCTGAGCCACAAAACGCACCTCCTAGATAAATAAATACAGCAAAAATGTGAATATGGCTGCACCCCAGATAGGCAGAGAAAACTCTCCCAAGGTGCGCCGCTGAGCAACGAAGCGCAAAAGACGCAGGGACAGATAAGTAAACAAGATGCAGGAAAGCACGCCGGGAATCCAACTCAAGCTAAAATACACATTTTCCAAGTTGGAGAAAATTCCCACAATACCACGCAGAATCAGACCCGGCACAAGCATCAGGCAGGAGAACCGAACACCAAAGGAAGGCTCCATGCCCAGCCATACTGCCATAACGATCCCAAGACCAACAGGAGAAAGTCCGGGAACAGTGCCGATCAACTGAAAGAGCGCTACCAAAAAGGCATCCTTTACTGTTGCTTCTGCCATGGCTCTTTTTCCGTGACCAACCCGGTCACAAGAAAAGGTAAGAAGCCCCCCCAGGACCATCACAAGAGCAAGACACAGAAACCGAGTCTGCCAGGGAGTAACAAAACGCTCCAGAACCAAGCCGGGCAGCGAGAGAAACAGTCCGAAAAACATCAGGAAGACCATTCTCTTGCTGAGGGCTGCCCGAATCTGAGCCGGAGTCGCCTTCCCGCCCCGCTTCCGGGGCATAGGCTGAAAGGCATAGATCCAGTCCTTACGGAGTGTGACCAGAATCACCAGTGCAATCAAAACGCTCATCACCGCGGAGAAAAACTGATCCCCGCTTCCGTCCAGGGGAAGCCCCAAAAGTTTGCGGGTAATGGAGGCAAAGCCGGCGCTGGACAGAGGCAGGACAGTACCAATACCTTCAACCGCCGCCAATAGAATCGCCTGTAGCCATTTAAGTACCATAAACCTCTCTCCTTTCCATGGCAATCCCAATTCTATTATATCATAGCACATTTCCTCTCCGTTTTCCAGTGTTTTCTTTGGTGAAAGAGAAAAACTGATTTTTCCCCGATAAAAATACACCTCCGAAGAAAAATCAGCTCTCCTTATTCATTATCCCTTTGCGCTTCCTGGTTTTCTTTTTGTATCATAGACTTTAAGCAGCCCAAGGCATCACTGAGGCTGCCTAAATGATCAATCAGCCCCGCTTCCACCGCCTGTTTGCCATAAAGGATGGTGCCCACATCTGTTGCCATATCTCCCGTAGCCATGAGATAGCCCTCAAAAGCTTCTCTGGTGATCCGGGAATTTTCCACCACAAAGTCAACAATCTGCTCCTGAATGCGGTTAAAATATCGAAAAGTCTGGGGGGCGCCTACTACCATACCGGTCATACGCACAGGATGGACTGTCATGCTGGCTGTAGGCACAATGAAGGATTCCTTGGTGCATACAGCAAGGGGAATACCGATGGAATGTCCCCCACCTAAAACCAGAGAAACTGTGGGCTTCTTCATACCGGAGATCAGCTCCGCAATGGCGAGTCCAGCCTCAATATCCCCGCCAACTGTATTCAGAAGCAACAGCAGACCGTCAATTTCGTCACTTTCCTCAATGCCCGCCAAAAGGGGAAGTAAATGCTCATACTTAGTTGTTTTGGCATTCTCCGGGGCAAGCTGATGACCTTCGATCTGCCCGATAATGGTCAGTGTATAAATGTTGCCGCTTTTACTCTTGGTCAGGTCTGAGCCAAGTTCAAGAATGTCCTCTCGCTGCTGTTCCTTCACATCCGGGTTCTGCTGCTGCGTTCCCATAAAACACCTGCTTTCTATTTTTCCTATAGTTTCTCATAGATCGCAGGAATTATTCCCGAATGGTACTTGAAAGAAAGCAAAAAATCCTGTACAATAATATGGTTAGAACTTGGGATTCTTCCCGCACATATTATCTTTGGAGGTTTCTATATTATGCAGTACACTTATAAGACCAAGGGCACCTGCTCTCAGGAGATCCGCTTTGAGTTGGTAGATGGTAAAATCAGAAATGTTTCCTTTTTAGGCGGCTGCAACGGCAATCTGAAGGGTATCGGCAGCCTGGTAGAAGGCATGGATGCCGATGAAGTAGTAGCCCGGATTGAAGGCATCTGCTGCGGCTCTAAGGCCACTTCCTGCCCCGATCAGCTTGCCCAGGCCATTAAGGCAGCAAAGCAGGGATAATTTTGAAGGCACCTCCGAAAACTCTTTTTGTGTCCGGCTATTCCTTCCCGGTATACCGAAAAGACAGTTTTTCGAGGTTGCCTTCTATTTTTGCAACTTTTGACATTGAATTCCGTCTATCCTATTGTGCACAAAATGACAGCCGGAGCATACCGGCGGTAAAGTAGGAGTTTACTATGCTGTTTTCCAGTTTGATCTTCTTATATTTATTCATACCGGCTCTGATCCTGGTATACTTCCTCATGCCCAAAAAGGGTAGAAATCTGGTGCTTCTGGTGTTCAGCCTCTTCTTCTACGCATGGGGTGAGCCTAAGTATCTGCTTAACATTCTCATTTCCATAAGCGCAGGCTATGTTTCCGGCCTGATTATCGGAAAATTGGAGAAAAAGTCTTTGCGCCTGGGTGTTACCATTGTTTCCTCTTTGGTAATTCTTAGCTTCCTTGCTTACTTTAAGTATGCCGACTTTGCCATTTCCCTTTGGAACGGCGCACTAGGTGCGGAAGTCCCCTTCCTGCGCCTTGCTCTCCCCATCGGCATCAGCTTCTATACCTTCCAGATCCTCAGCTATGTGATCGACGTGTATCGGGGCAATACCGAGGTGCAGAAGAACCCCATTGATTTTGGCGCTTATGTGGTTCTGTTCCCCCAGTTGATCGCAGGCCCCATTGTCCGCTATGTAGACATTGCCGCAGAGCTGAAAGAGCGCAAATGTTCCTTTGAGCTTACCTTCTCCGGTGCACAGCGGTTTATCATCGGCCTGGGCAAAAAGATCATTTTTGCCAACCAGTTGGGCGTTCTGGTAGACCACTACACCACCACTGCAGAGCCTACCGTCCTTTTCGCTTGGCTGGCAGCTCTGGCCTATATGCTGCAGATCTATCTGGACTTCTCCGGCTACAGCGACATGGCTATCGGTCTGGGGCGGATCTTCGGCTTCAAGTTCCCCGAAAACTTTAATCACCCCTACCTCTCCGTTACCCTGACGGAATTCTGGCGGCGGTGGCATATGACTCTGGGCTCCTGGTTCCGGGATTACGTCTATATCCCCCTGGGCGGCAATCGGGTCGGTAAGGGCCGCTGGCTTCTGAACATCGTGATCGTCTGGGCCGCAACAGGTCTTTGGCACGGCGCAGGCTGGAACTTCATCCTGTGGGGTCTGTTTTTCGGTGTACTGCTCATTGTGGAAAAGCTGTGGTGCCACAAATTCTTCGAAAAAAACCGTTTGATCGGTCACATCTATGTTTTGGTCGCCGTCCTTCTCAGCTTCGTTTTGTTCCGCTTCAATTCTCTGGGTGAGGCTGTTGTAGACTTTAAGATCATGTTCGGCGCATCCGATGTTGCCTTCTCCGGCACCGAAACCATGTATGTCCTGCGCAGCAGTGTGGGCCTTTTGCTCCTGTCCATGATCGCTTGCACTCCCCTGTCACTGAAGGTAGTCAACGCTTGGGAAAACAGCCGTTTCAGCCCCATTCTTACTTGGCTGAAGCCTGTAGCACTGGCTGCAATTCTGCTGCTGTGTACCGCATTCCTGGTTGATGGTTCCTTCAATCCCTTCCTGTATTTCCGTTTCTAGGAGGCCAACATGAAAGCAAAAATTACAACATTGATCGTTCTGTTTGCCATAGTACTTCTGGGCGGCATCGGTATGCTCCTGGGTGACACTGAGGTTTCCAAGTCCGAGCGGCGACCCATGACCCAGTGGGCAGACCTGAAAAACAGCCCGGTTACTACAGGTCAGTTTATGCAGACCGCTGAAGATGCCGCCATGGATCAGTTCCCTCTGCGGGATGTGTTCCGCAGCATCAAGGCCAGCTTCCTTTACAACATTCTTGGTCAGAAGGACAACAACGGTGTCTATATCCACAAAGGCAACGCAGGCCGCCTGGACTATCCCCTATACGAGACCTCTGTAAAAAACGCAGTGAACAAGATCAATGCCATTCAGAAGACTTATCTGACCGGCAATGCCACCAATGTCTATTACTGCGTAATCCCCGATAAGAACTACTATATGGCAACAAAGCTTGGCTATCCCACTCTTGACTATGACAAAATGCTGGAGTATCTTTCCCAGAACCTGAACATGAAGAACATCTCCATTTTCCACCTTCTGGACGAGAGCTGCTACTACCGCACCGACCCCCACTGGGATCAAAGCAAGATCCTTCCCGTCGCCGAATATCTGACCCAGGAAATGGGACAGACCTTCTCCTTGAAGGGTGCTGCTCTGCAGGATGGGGGCACATTGGCCGGTGCTTATCTGGGCCAGTCTGCCATGCCCTTAGAACCTGACAAGCTGCAATACTGGGCCGGCGGCAGCCTTGCTTCCTGGAGAGCAAGAGATCTCACCACCAAGCGGCCCATTCAAGTCTACGATTTCCAGGGCCTGGCCGGTGACGATCCCTATGACTTCTTCCTGGGCGGTGCAAACCCCCTGCAGATCATTGAAAATCCCAATGCCTCTACCGACCGTGAGCTGATCATCTTCCGGGATTCCTTCGGAAGCAGCATCGCTCCTCTGTTCTCCGGCACTTACAAGAAGGTCACTCTGGTAGATACCCGGTATATTCACAGCAGCCTCCTGAAAAACTATATCCGCTTTACCAATCAGGATGTACTGTTTCTTTACAGCGCACTGGTTCTCAACGAAAGCAGCGCCCTGCAGTAAAATAATTTAATTTTCAGTTTACGAAAAACACATCCCATGATATAATGGCAGTAATTACCCTTACTGCCATTTTTCATATCTATTGAGCTATGTGCTACAGAAAGGAACCCGGCGATGAAGCAGAAATTCAAACTGTCAAATAAGCAAATAAAACTCTTGCTTGCCTTCCTGATCCCATTCCTGGGTTATACCCTGGTTATGGTATTCAGTCAGTATGCCCCATTTGGAAAAAATGCCATTTTGTACAGCGATATGTACCACCAGTACTACCCCTTCTTTCTGGAATTCCGGGACACCTTGCGCTCCGGTGATTCCCTGTTTTATAACTGGGATATGGGCATGGGCGTGGACTATCTGGGACTGATCGCCTACTATCTGGCATCGCCTTTGAATCTTCTGTCTGTGATCGTACCGGAGGGTATGCTGCTGGGCTTCTTCTCCATGCTGGTTCCTGTGAAGCTGGGCTTTGCCGGTCTGTTCTTTGGGATCTTTCTGGAAAAGCTGATGCCCAGAGAAGACTGGTCTATGCCGGTGTTTGCCTCCGGGTATGCCCTTTGCTCCTGGGCGCTGGGCTATCAGTGGAACATTATGTGGCTGGACACCTTTGCCCTGCTTCCTTTGGTGGTACTGGGTACAGTTTCCCTGCTGAAAGAACGGAAATTCGTTCTTTACACCCTGTCCCTGTTTTTCTCCATCGCCTGCAATTATTATATCGGCTTCTTTGTTTGCATTTTCGTTGCCCTTTGCTTCTTCATTTATGAGATCTGCTATGTAAAGAGCTGGAAGCGGTTTTTGACCGATCTGGGATTTATGTTCGTGTTCTCCTTCCTGGCTATTGCTATGACGGCCTTTTTGGAACTTCCTGCTCTTGCTAATCTCAGCAACACCTATTCCAGTGTCAACAAATTCCCCACCAAGTTTGACCTGAACATTACAAGCAGTGATACTTTTAAGGGTCTATTGGAGGCCATGCGGAAGGTGGCGGGAAACACCGTCAGCGGTACTGCCATTACCTACAAGGAGGGGCTTCCCAATGTTTACTGCGGCCTGCTTCCCCTGATGCTGGCTATCCAGTTTATGCTGGACGGCAAATTTAAGCTGAGAGAGCGGCTTAGCGGTCTGTTCCTTTTGATCTTCTTTATGCTCAGCTTTATTCTGCGGCAGCTGGACTATATTTGGCATGGCTTCCACTTTACCAACATGATCCCCTATCGGTTCAGCTTCCTGTTCTCCTTTGTGGTGCTGGTACTGGCATACAGGGCGCTGCCGGAGCTGCCCCGTTGCCCCCGTTGGCGGACCCTTACCTCTCTGGGCATTTCCATTTTGCTGTGCGTCTGCTCTGAGGATCGGAAGGAAATCGTGTTCCTGCTTTACAATCTGGTCTATCTTGCCATCTTCGCCTGGCTACTACTTTCTGTTCGGCTACCCAAGAAGAAGGAAGAACGCACCAAGAAGGGCGCGATTCTCAAGGATGTTCCTCTCACTGAGGAAGACCACGGACGCAACCGGCAGACCGCTTCTCTTTTGCTGTGTGCCATGCTTCTGGAGCTGGCCTGTTCCATGGTGAATTTCGCTACCACCTTCTCCGGGCCCAATGTCAGCAACTATCCCAAGGGCACCGATGGCTCTAAAACGGCTGTGGAGCACATGAAAGAACTGGAGAAAGATACCCTTTATTACCGGGCAGAAGCCACACGCACCCAATCCCTCAATGACGGTGCCCTCAACGGCTTTAGCGGCGTTTCCCTGTTCTCCTCCTCTACCAATGTGCAGGTGACCAAAATGATGACTGCCATTGGCTACGCCGCCAAGCCCTCCTACAACCGCTACGCCTATGAGGAAGCTTCCCCGGTTTCCAACTTGTTCCTGAATCTGAAATACCTCCTGAGCCGGGAAAACGGCTATCAGGAAACGGAGATTTTTACCCCCGTGTACAGCATGGGGCAGGCTGATCTTCTGCGGAACGAAGCATATCTGCCTCTGGGCTTTATGACCACCAAGGATATGGCCGGTGTTTCCTCCGAGGATGATTACGCAGGCACCTATACCTATCAAAATCTCATTTTCTCCAAGGCCACGGGTCTGAAAGAGAATGTATACAAGGTACACCGCTCCTACACCGCAAAAGGCGACGAGGGTATTACAGTCACAGAGCGCAGCAGCGCAGGTGCTTACAGCTATAATAACACTGCCTCCACAGAAGGCTATGTAACCGTCTCCTTTACAGTTCCTTCCGACGGCTTTGTATGTCTGGACTTCTATGTGACCAAGCGCAACAGTGTCAAGGTCTATCGCAATGATGCATGGTTATTTACAGAATCTTTGAATCTGGATCAAATGATCGCCGTTGGTGACTGCAAGGCCGGAGATGTGATCGATGTAAAGTTCAAGTGCAAAGCAAATGAAAGCGGCAAAGTGACTTCAACGGCTGCACTTCTGAACCATGAGGTCTTCTGGCAAGGTCACAAGATCCTTAAAAACCGCGCCATGGAACTGACTTATCTGGAAGGCACCCGAGCCGAGGGCGTTGTTACTGCCACCGCTGAAGCCCCCGTTCTATATACCTCCGTCCCCTACAACGAAAACTGGACGGTAACAGTGGACGGTAAGCCTGTGGAAAAACTGGCTATTTTCGACGCTATGGTCGGCGTGCAATTAGAGCCCGGTGATCATACTGTGCGCTTTAGCTACAAAAATACCGCCTTCTATCAGGGCTTGGCAATTTCCCTTACGGCGGCGGCCATGTTTGTCCTAATCGTGGTGCTGGATCGCAGGCTGCGGAAAAAGGCGGAATAAAGTATTGCAGCCATTATCAATGGAGCTTGGTGTGCCTATCTTCGAAAGGAGACCTTATGGAAAAACGAAATGATGCCGGATTTTTACAGCACTACCAAAATCCCCTTATCGATAGAATCCAATTCAAATTTGATGGCAGTTGTACAATCTATTTTAAGGATGGAAACACTGCGGATCACTTTGTGGGTTGTGAAGTAGTATATAACGAGCAATTCGGCATCCCGATTTCTCAAGATGGAAAGCTTCTTTTTGTAAGCAGTTGGGAAAAGGGATTGACGGCATATGACACAATTGAGGGAAAAAAATTATGGCACTTTAGATCTACAAGAATAGCGAATGTGTTTGCTCTCCCTCATTTTTTGGTTGCTTTTAGGTACAATCAGGCTCTCTTAAAGATAGATATGTCGTCAGGCACTTTACTGCAAGAGCTTAAAAGCGGATCGCTAGAACACATTCACCGTCTGGACGACAGATATTTCTTTGTGGATCGATTGCGAGGGAAATATTGTGTGATGGATGCCGTGACAATGGAAACCGTAAAAACATATTCGCCCAAAGTTGTGAATCCTTTCAACTGCTGGAACCACAGAATTCGTGATGCCTACTTGCAGAATGAACGGCTGTATATTGAAGGTTTTGAAGATTATCCTAACCACAACTATGCGGTATCGTGCCAACAGGATTTTGAGCGGGAAATTGACTCTGATTTTTATGGCAATCTCAACGCATAATTATTAAATAATGAGCCTTCATCGGTTTGACCCGGTGCAGGCTCTAAATTTATGATATCTATTCTGGCAAAATCCCCCGGTGCAGGAGGTGGCAGCCCTGTTCCATTGCTTGTAAGCACAATTCCCTGAGCCGCCTCCAGGCCGCGTAGGGCGGCAAGCCTGAAAGTATGCCTGCCATGGTAGACAGCTCTCCATGGGGGATCACTGCAAAATCCATCATGGGTAAACCATTGAACGGCACATATCCCCTACTCAAAGTTCTCAAAGGCAAGAAGCTCTGAAAGCTCTCCAGAACCATGCGCTTGTTAACCCGGGTGGCTGCGTATTCCTTGCTCCGGCAATAATCCCAGAGGAAGTATTCCAGTTCCTTTGCTTCCTCTATGGCCGCAGGAGCAAAGGAGAGTTCGCCCCATGTGGCAATGCGGTATTCCAAAAGTTCATCGGCTCTTTGGTTTAGCCCCTTGGGAAGCACCCAAAACTCATGCAGCTTTGCCATGAAGGCATCCCTTCCTTCTGCAACAACGGATTCAATCAATATGCTTTGCCGAAATTTGGCAGCAGCCAGAATGCCACCAAAACCGCAACAGCCGCCACAAGGATCAGTGCGAACACCGTACTTCTCAAAACACTTCTACAATGGGATTTATGATAAACACGGCGAAGCTCTGCTTCCAGAAGCTCAATATCGGGAACGGCTATAGGCTGCTCCTTCTTCATGATGCTACCTCCTGTTAGAACAAGAAACCGTTGACACGGTCCTTGAGGCCCGGAAATTCCTCATAAAGTGGTTCCACCCGGCGAACAACCTCGTCCCAGTATTTCCGGGCGTCCGCCTCTGCCTTTGCTCGCATTGCATCGCATTTGCGCTGGGTTTCTTCCTCGTCCTCGGCACACTGCCGCTCCGTCTGCAAACGCATCTGGCTGCGCCAGGTTTCAAGCTCCTCTGCCGCCTTCTGCTGGGCACACTCATGCTCCCGTGTTAGAGCACGCACATTTTCCAAGTACGCATCTGCGGCAATCTGGGCAGTTTCAAAGACACCATAGACACGCAAGGACGCCTCTGCAATAGAGCCAGCCTCCTGAATGTGGATACTGCGATCCTGAAGGGCAGCTTCGGCAATTTTCAGTTTTTCTTCCAGTTCTTTAACCTGCTTGCTCTGCTGGATCAGCAATTGCAGCAAATCTTTTCTGGTCAGCTTCTTTAATTCCTTAGGCGTCATAGCTCTCTTTCTGCCTCTTTTCTGCGGATACTACAATCTTTTGGGCGCTACACTACCCCTATGTTAATTATGAAAATTATACCATAAGATTCCTGTAAAAGCAACAAAGATTTTTGACCCTCTGTGCCGGTTTTCCTTGACACAAAAAGCACCCCGAAGGGTGCTTTTGCAGGAATCGGAAGGGAATGATCAAAGGGAATCTTCTGCAACTACACTCTCAGAAGGTTCTGCAGGAATTTCCTGGAGAGCGCTTGCTCTGCGGCGAACCACCAAAGACAGCAGGATCACCAGGAAGGAGGGTAGGATCAAGCCAATAGAGTAGCCCCATGTGAGCTGAAAACCTATCACCAGCAGAATACCGGTTAACAGGTAAAGAAGCGGAATCATGAGCGGCAAGACGATCTGGAGCCACTTTGGAGTGCGGCCTCTGGAAACAGAGCCAAACCAGAAGAACAGCGCAATCAAGAAGAAGCCGCTGCTCAGAATCATAGATCTGTAGTACCGGATGCCGTACATCATAAGATCCTGGCTGGTTCCCAGTTTTGCCATGGAGGGTTTTGCGGACCGGATCGCAGTCATGGAAGCGGGTCAGATACAAACCGTTGGTGAAAAGCATACTGTCTTTTCTTCTCCGGAAACCAGAACCGCTGCCGCACTCACCGGCTGCAAAAACATTTCCCGGATCGATTATTTGGATACTCGGCAGTATTATGCGCTGGACTGGGGCATCGCTTTGACGCTGCCTCCATTGCCGGAAGAAGCTACTGCCATTGGCATTCATTCTCAGGATCTTTTGCCCGGTCCCGGGGAAAACAGCTTCTGGTTTCGTGTGGTGGAGGAAATCGAAAATCCCGCCTCTTACACCGTTGCGCTGATTCCGGAAGGGCAGCCGGATGCCCATCCCCTGTACTGGACTGCAGGGAAGCCTCTCTGGCAAAGGCTTCGTTCCGACAGGATCCTGCTCCGGCTTCCCTCTTCCTCCATTCTTTATTTAAAATAACCTCCCCTTTTCCCGGCCTTACCGCCGGGAAAAATTTTTTGAAATTATTTTTTCATTTAAGGATTATTTAATAATTGCCCTGTTACAATGAAGCCAGAAAAACCGAAAGGGGTAAACACCATGTTCTTTAGAATTCTGAAAAAAGACCTGCAACGGCGAAAAGCCACCAATGCCATATTGCTGGTATTCGTCCTGCTGGCATCCATGTTCTTTTCCAGCAGCGTCAACAATATGCTGGCTGTTCTGGGGGGTATTGATTCCTTCTCTGAAAAAGCCCATGCACCGGATCTTCTGGCAGCATCTACGCAGGATGATGCAGTAGAAGAACTGCTTGCCGGTCTGGAATCGGTGGATTCCTGCGATGCGGTTTCCGCAGCTGTTCTGGCTGCGCAGCAGCTTACCCATAACGGAAAGACCGTGGGGGACGCTAGTCCCCATCTGATCCGCTTTGCGGAGCAGAAGCTAACTTACTTTGATGAAAACAACGAGCCCATCAAAGAGGTTGCCCCGGGAACCGTCCGGGTTTCCGCCGGCTCCATGCGGCAAGCAGGACTGGAACCAGGAGATGTTCTGGAAATTGAACTTAACGGCAAGATCCGGGAACTGACCATCGCCGGTCCTCTGAAGGATGCCACCTGCCTGGGCAAACTGTACATGATGAATCCGGAAGATTATGACGCCTGGTTTTCGGGATCCGACGAACTTGGCCTTACAATTTTCTACATCTACACCAATGACCGGTCTGATGCCATGGAACAGCTCACCAACGCATTCCCCAGCTTGCTGTTATATAAGATAGAAGCCCTCCACTTGAATCTTTTTCCAGAAATGATTCTGGCCGGTATTTTGCTGGCAGTCAGCATCTGCCTGATGCTCATTGCCTTTGTGGTGCTGCGGTTCACCATCTCCTTTACCCTGACAGAGGAATTCCGGCAGATCGGTGTGATGAAAGCCATCGGCCTTCCCAATCCCCAGATTCGGGGGCTGTATCTTGCCAAGTATCTGCTGCTGGCAGTCATTGGCGCTTTCATCGGATTTTTCGGCAGCATTCCTTTCAGCGAGCTTCTGCTGGACAGCGTGTCCCAGACCATGGTGCTGGGCAATGAAGACAGTCTGCTGATCAACGCCCTTTGCTGCATCCTTGTGGTGGGTATCATCCTCGCGTTCTGCTACAGCTGCACCGCAAAGGTGAAGAAATTCACCCCCGTAGATGCCATCCGCAGCGGAACCACCGGAGAGCGGTTTCACAAAAAGGGGCTGCTGCGGCTCTCCAAAACCCCCGGAAAACCCACCTTTTTCCTGGCGCTGAACGATGTGCTCAGCCAGCCCCGGCGTTTTGGCGCGGTGATCTTTACCCTTTTCCTTTGCCTTTCTCTGGTGCTGATGCTGACGACCTCCGTCAACACCCTGAAAAGCAGCGGTCTGGTTCCCGCCTTTAATATGACCCGGTTCCATCTTGCCTGCAACGCAGGCCATGATTTCCATAATGTTCCTGATGGCAACCAGTTGATAAGAGAAGATCTGAAAGAAACGGAAGCGCTGCTGAAGCAGGGCGGTATTGATTGCCGCTGCTATACGGAAGTCGATCTTTCCCTCACCCTGCTCTACAAAGGCAACAAACACTCCACCTTTGTCTCCCAGGGTATCGGCACTACCACGGACCAGTACACCTACTTTGAAGGCTCTGCCCCTTGCCGGACCGGAGAGATCGCGCTTACGAAAATCGTGGCAGAAGCGCTGGATGCCGGGATCGGCGATACCGTCACCATGCAGATCGGTGAAGAAAACCGGGAGTTCCTGGTTACAGGCTTTTATCAGACCATGATGAATATGGGAAACTCCGCCCGGGTGCACGAAGATGAAGACATCAGTTACGAATACTTAGTCAACGCTTGGAGCATGCAGATTGAATTCCCGGACGATCCCAGCGAGGCGGAGATTCGAAGCCGGGGTGAACGGATCAAGGAGATTCTGGATATCGAAAAAGTAGAAACCGAGGCGGAGTTCGTGGACTCCATGATTGGAATGGCCAAGACTATGGAATCTGTTCGACTGCTGATCCTGACCATCTCCCTGATCATAATCGTTTTGATCGTTGTCCTGATCGGACACTCCTTCATCGCAAAGGAACGGGCAGACATCGCCATTCTGAAGGCCATCGGATTCCGGAACAGCCAGATCGTGTCCTGGCAGGCTCTGCGGTTTGTGATCCTCTGCATCATTGCCACGATTCTGGCGCTCGTTTTCCATATGCCTCTGATGAATCTGGCCATCACCCCCATCTTCACCGGCATGGGTGCCAGCTTTGGTATCCAGTACGAAATCAATGCTCTGGAAATCTACTGCATTTACCCCGCAATCTTCCTGGCGGTAACCTGCATCAGCGCATTTCTGACCGCCCAGTATACCCGCACCGTTCAGACCAACGAGTGCTCCAACATCGACTAAGAAAGGCTAAGGTGACATTATGAAGACCTTATTGGAAGCAAAAAATCTATGCAAAACATACATTGTAAACAAGCGGCAAATTAACGTTCTGAAAAATGTAAACTTCACCGTTTCCGAGGGGGAAATGGTTGCCATCATGGGCCCCTCCGGCTCCGGCAAGTCCACCCTCCTGTATGCTGTATCCGGCATGGATTCCATCACCGCCGGCGATGCCATTTTTAGCGGCAGAAGTCTGTCTGGCCTTTCCCAAAAGGAGCTGGCTGACCTGCGGCTGGACGAAATGGGCTTCATTTTCCAGCAGATGTACATGCTGAAAAACCTGACAGTTCAGGACAACATCGTTCTGCCTGCCGTTCAGTCGAAAAAATTGGGCGAAAGCAAAAAGGAATCCATCGACCGCGCCCATGCTCTGATGCGCAAGCTGGGCATCATCGAAACCGCGGATAAGGACATTACCGAAGTTTCCGGCGGCGAACTGCAGCGGGCCTGTATCTGCCGCAGCTTGATCAACAAGCCGAAGATGATCTTTGCCGACGAACCCACCGGCGCTCTGAACCGGACTTCCTCCGACGAAGTCATGGACGAACTGGCCAAGATCAACGCAGAAGGTACCACCATTCTGCTGGTGACCCACGATGTAAAAGTTGCGGCAAAATGCTCCAAAGTTATGTATCTGGTTGACGGAAACATCAGAGGCGAGTATAATTTAGGTAGCTACACATCCCAGGCGGATCTGCGCCAGCGGGAAAGAAACTTAAACAACTGGCTCATGGAAATGGGTTGGTAACGGAGGCATTATGCTGGATATTCTCATTGTGGAAGACGATCCGGAAATCGCGCAGCTGTTGAGCGATTTCCTTCGGGCGGAAGACTTTTCCGTATCCGTGGCAGGCAGCGGCGAAAAGGCTCTGTCTCTCTTTGAACGCTACGGCGCAAAGCTGGTAGTGCTGGATGTTCTGCTGCCCGGAATGGACGGCTTTGCCGTCTGCGCGAAGATCCGGGAGCAGAAGAATACGCCCATTTTGATCGTCAGCGCCAAAACGGAGAAAGACGATAAGCTTACCGGCCTGTTGATGGGCGCTGATGATTATATCGAAAAACCTTACGATGTGGATATCCTCCTTGCCAAAATTCGGGGCATCTTCCGCCGTCGGTATGCTCAGGATGAGATTGTCGACGGTGCGCTCCGGCTGAACAAAGCCTCCCGCAGCCTTACAAAGGATGGCAACGCCATTGAGCTGACCAGTAAGGAATTCGACTTGCTGCTTCTGCTGATGGAAAACAAAGGCAAGGCCATAAGCAAAGAACAGCTGTTCCGCCAGGTCTGGGGCAGCGACAGTTTCTCGGAGCTGCAGACCTTGACGGTACATATCAAATGGTTGCGCCAAAAAATTGAAGACGATCCCAAAAATCCAAAGAAGATTACAACCGTTTGGGGCGTGGGGTATCAATATCTATGAAAAGTTTTAACAGACTCTTTGTGGGAATTCTGATTCTCACCCTGCTTCTGATCGCAACTGCCAATTTTATGATCCTCATTGCCGGAAATCCGTCGGAAGGTCGCCCCTATCGGGTGGAGATCAGCCGTCTTGCAGCGCAGATCGAAGAAAAAGGCTTTGATAGCATAGACCTGAAGGGCATGGAATATGTAACGGATGTAGTATCCTTTAGCACAGATCCGGAGCGGTTTTACGCTGGGGAGCGGGACAATTTGATCCGCCAGGTGGACGGTCAGCTTTACCGTTTCGACTATATCGCCTCAGAAACAGACCCCCGGACATATCTGCTTCCGGTAAATTTGGTTCTGGGTGCCATGGCAGTAGCTGTAATCGGTGTTTTGCTGTATGTGCGCCGGAAGATCCTTTCCCCCTTTGAAAATCTGACGGATGTTCCCTATGAACTGTCCAAAGGCAATCTCACCGTTCCCATCCGGGAGCAAAAAAGCAGGTTTTTCGGAAAATTTATCTGGGGTGTGGATCTGCTGCGGGAAAATATGGAACAGCAGAAACAGCGGGAGCTGGCCATGCAAAAGGACAAGAAAACCTTACTCCTCTCTCTGTCCCATGATATCAAAACGCCGCTGTCTGCCATCAAGCTGTACGCAAAAGCACTATCCAAAGGACTTTACTCCGACCCTGATCGGCAGGTGGAGATCGCCAACAATATCAACACCAAAGCCGACGAGATTGAAGGGTATGTATCCCAGATCATCCGGGCCTCCAATGAGGATTTCCTCAATCTGGAGGTCACTATGGGTGAGTTCTATCTTTCGGATCTGGTCAGTAAGATCACTGTCTATTATCGGGACAAGCTGGACGTTGTTAAGACAGACTTTTGTGTCGATGCTTACCAAAACTGTCTGCTGACGGGAGATCTGGAGCGAAGCATCGAAGTGCTGCAAAATATCATGGAAAACGCCATCAAATACGGTGACGGTCGCAGCATTCGCCTTCACTTTTCCGAGGAAGATGGCTGTGTGCTGATCACAGTAGAAAACAGCGGCTGCACCTTGCCGGATACGGAGCTTCCCCACATTTTTGACAGCTTCTGGCGGGGTTCCAATGCGCAAAAGCATAGCGGCAGCGGTCTGGGCCTGTATATCTGCCGTCAGCTGATGCATAAAATGGGCGGCGAGGTCGTCGCGCGAATCACCGGCAGCACAATGGCAGTAATCGCTGTCTTTCCCCAGGCATGATTTCTTGTATTCCTTGGGCGCGTTGCAAAATGCGTCCACTAAAAAAAGACACATCAGCGTTCCCCAAAAGGGGTTGGCTGATGTGTCTTTTTGCGGTAAAATTGAATTGATGAGAAACAACTTAAACACGCAAGACCAGTATAAGATATCCGAGAGAAATAATCAACTGGTACTTGTACTAAACAGTGAAATTTTATTGCC
>JAZQXK010000064.1:0-10137 GCA_045632785.1 Faecousia sp. | reverse complement strand
GACATTGTCGATCTTGAAGAAGCTCATCATAATGGTTCGGATGATCGGATACACAAAGGTTGCCACAAAGAACAACAGTGCGGGGTTCAAAAACCGAATAATCATGCCGCGGTTCTTTTTTTGCACAGGTGTTGCCCCCTTATAGTTGGAGTTTCAAAGGGGGGGGCAGCGGAGCTGCCGCCCCAGAGAGCGCTTATGTAGTTCTTTGCTTACTTCTGAGCAGCAGCCATCATGTTGGCTACGAACTGCTCAGCAGTGATGGAGCCGCCGCACAGCTTCAGGACGTTCTCCTTGATGGCGGGGGTGATGTCGTTGTTGGACTCAACGCCGACAGCCCAGCTCCAACGGACGGTGGTGCCTTCCATGACGGGCTTTACGCCAGCCATGAGAGCGGGCCACTCGGTGTTGGTGGTATCAGCGGGGATACCAACGGACAGGGTGGACAGATTCTGGTCAGCCTCGCCCTTGGTCAGGTAGTTGATGAGCTGGAAAGCCTCGTCAGCAACCTCGGTCTTGTTGTTGATAGCGAAAACCTGAGCGCCGTAGTTGGCAGCTTCCAGGCCAACAGTGCCGTTAGCAACGGTGGGATAGCTGAAGCAGCCCCAAACGAAATCTTCGCCGGTGATGCCCTTAACCTCGTTGGGCAGCCAGGAACCGTTCAGATACATGGCTGCCTGACCGCCGGCCAGCTCAACGTTCTGGCCGTTGGGCCATACGTTGGACTCGATGGTGGTGGAGAAGTAGCCCAGAGAAGCCAGCTGCTCGTAGTCCTTAGCAAACTGCATAACAGCGGGATCGTCCCACTTGCCATTCATAACGATGTCGCGAACGCCTTCCTCACCGACCAGACGGCCCAGGTGGTAGCCGATCATGCACATGATGTAAGCATCGTCACAGGTGATGGGGGTGTAGCCGGCAGCCTTAATCTTGGCGCAGACATCCAGCAGCTCGTCCCAGGTGGTGGGAGCGGTAACGCCGACTTCCTGGAAGATCTTGCCGTTGTAGAAGAAGTTGAAAACGTTGGGCTGATAAGGCACGCTCATGAGCTTGCCGCCGCCGACTTCACGGCAGGCACCGATCAGACCGGCAATGGCAGTTTCCTCGTAGTTGTACTTGGCAACCAGGTCTTCCAGGTTCAGCAGATAGGGAGCGAAGGTGGTGTTGACGCGGTCGATGTCCTCGTCAAATACGTCAATAACCTGGCCAGCGTCCAGAGCGGGCTGCAGACCCTCACGGATGCCGGTACGGCCCTTGAACTGCAGGTCGACCTTGATACCGGTTTCTTCGGTGAACTTCTCAACGGCGGCTGCGATAGCCTGCCCCTGAGGCTCAGTGGATTCCCACATGGACCAGTAAACGACCTTCTTGGTGCTGCCGCCATTGCCGCAAGCGCCCAGGGCCAGAACCATGACCAGGACCAACAGAAGTGCGATAATTCTCTTCATCGTGATTCCTCCTAAATTGTTTGTGTTTGTTTGTGAGTGTATGCTGCACAGTGCGCAACATGGCTCAGTTTCATTATAGCGGTTTTGGACAAATAGTCAATTGATTTTTCCTTTTCCTCCACCTTTTTTCGTGAAAAAGGTGATTTTGCACAAGGTGAAAGCAGTCTATTTGTATAACTTCCATGATGGGTATAGCCGCTGACACGCCTGAGCCGGGTGCCTGTGCGAACCGCACATTCAGTATAACAAATCAGGAAAATCCCGCAAGAATGATGTTGCTTTGAATTTTATGAATCTTGCTCCTTTTTTCCAGCCTCTGACACAGTTAGCTGCGAGTCGCTAATTTTACACAAAAATTGTATATTATGACAAAACTCATGACTGCTCTCCCTTGATTCTCTAGCATTATATCCATAGATTTTCTGAAAGAATTTGCAGAAAACCAATTTCCGTCACTTGACATCTTAAATCGTTTGTGGTATAAACTCAAATATGTAAAGAAATAGTAGAAAATGCCAAACAAGAAACCTAAAAACGCAAAAAGGAGGGATCATCATGAGCAATCAGCGATATGATATGGAGCAAGTTGCGCCTCCGGAAGGCAGCGAACACGCCCCCGGCCTTGATTTTACCTATACCGCCGGCAATGTGGGGCTCAATGCGAAGCTTCTTTATGTCAGCTCTGCCAAGTACGAGAAGGACTGGCACAGTGAGCTTCATGCTCACGATTTCTCCGAGCTTTTCTATATTATCGGTGGCAAAGGCGCCTTCATGCTGGAGAATACCGGTTTCTCCCTCCGCCCGGACGACATGGTCATTGTCAATCCCCATGTGCGGCATACGGAAACATCCATGCCGGAGCATCCTCTGGAATATATTGTTCTGGGCATTCAGGGGCTTTCTTTTCGGACGCTGGATCCGATTGGGCATCCGGAGATCTGTTTGCTGCATTTTCGGGAAGGGCACAGTGATCTGCGCTTCATTCTGAGAATGCTCCTGCAGGAGATCCAGAAAACCGGAGCGGACCGGGAGCCTATGTGCCAGAATCTTCTCAATGTACTGATTTTGCAGATGCAGCGGCGCAGAGAGCTGACCCTTCTGGGCAGTTCCACTCGACAAGTCAGCCGGGAATGTGCCAATGTGCGCCGCTATATCGACGCACATTTCAAAGAACCCCTAACCCTGGATGAATTGGCAGAGAAAGCCCACCTGAACAAGTTTTATCTGTCCCACGAGTTTAAGTCTGCCTATGGGATGTCCCCTATCAACTATATGATTGCCTGCAGAGTGCGGGAAAGCAAGCACCTGCTGGCAACTACAGACTATTCCCTCTCCCAGATCGCCTCTTTTGTAGGTTTCTCCTCCGCCAGCTACTTCTCCCAAAGCTTTAAGAGAGCCACCGGTATCAGTCCCCAGGAATTTCGCCGCACCGCCAAGGGAGGCTCCGACCACCAGGGTCTGCTGAACCGGGCCGCTTTGGAAGCGGGCTTCTAAGGTGGTCCCTGTACGGATTTCTTCGCCCCATGGCGTACAAAGATAAGTCACCTCCGTCCTTGGAACAGAGGTGACTTTTTATTGGGGCAACATTTACATCTCCTTTTGGCGCCTCGGGCGGTTCTATTGCGCTGCTAGCAGCATTCTCTGCCCCCGAACGCAATCTTGCCGGAACTGGGCAAACAGCCCGCCGTAGATAGGATGTTCCGGGTCATATTCCGTTGCCCCCTGGCCCAGAAGCCGCACCAGCTCACCCAGCTCTGCTTTGGAATGCTCTGCCGGCGGGACACACCCACCTTCACCGGCCAGGGAGGCCATCTTCAGAAGAAGCATTCTCCGTTCTTTGGCCTGGGTATACAGCTTTTTCATCAGAGGTCTGTGGGCACCCAGATCATAAAGCCGCCGGGACAGCCCCATGATCTCCTGCTCCCTTTGGGCAAGCACAGCGAAAGATTTACCCCGACTGCCCCTGACCCGTTGCCATACGGCATCTACCTTGCTTTGCTCCGGCATTTCCACAGGCATCACCTCTATATATCTTTATGTAGCGGTGGTGGGTGGTGTGCAAATAACCGCAGCCATAAAATCTGACCCGTTTCGTGGTTGCCCAGGCCGGCAAAGAACCCCTGCTTTCCTTGAGAGAAAACAGGGGCTCTTTGATCGTCTGCATACTGTTGCAAAACCTGCATCTTGCAACAGTTTCAATTTTTATAATGGCTATAGGGCTCAGGGCTGCTGGGGGGTGACGAACCAAATTTCGCTGGCGTACTGCCGGATGGTTCTGTCGGAGGAGAACTTGCCTGCGGAGGCCACATTCATCAGGCACTTGCGGCCGAAGGCCAGACGGTCTGCATAGTCCCGGTTGGCACGGAGCTTGGCTTCCATATAGGAGGCGTAGTCCTTGAGGATGAAGTAGTGGTCGGGGCGATGCCAGCTTGCGCCGTCCAGAAGGGCAGTAAACAGTTCTCTCTGAGCATCATCGGTGGGCACAGTGCCGTCCACCAGGGTGTTGATGGCTCTGCGGAGGTGAGCATCTGCATCATAGATATCTCTGGCCCAGTAGGTATCCCGGATGGCGTTGAGTTCGGGAACGGAAGCGCCGAAGATATAGTTGTTTTCAATGCCGGCTTCCTGGACGATCTCCACATTGGCGCCGTCCATGGTACCCAGAGTAACAGCACCGTTGAGCATCAGCTTCATGTTGCCGGTGCCGGAGGCCTCTGTACCGGCAGGAGAAATCTGCTCGGAAACATCGGCAGCGGGAATAATATGCTCGGCATAGGAGCAGTTGTAGTTCTGGACGAAGACCAGCTTCAGCTTATCCCGGACAGCAGGATCGTTGTTGATCATCCGTGCCAGGCGGTTGATGAAGCGGATGACAGCCTTGGCCCGGTAGTAGCCGGGAGCGGACTTTGCGCCGAAAAGGTACACAGTAGGCTGGAAGTCGGGCAGCTCGCCGTCTTTCAGGCGGAAGTAAATATCCACCACGGAAAGGGCATTCATGAGCTGGCGCTTGTATTCGTGGGCACGCTTAACCTGCACATCAAACATGAAGTTGGGGTCCAGGGTGATGCCCTCCATGCGCTCGATCACAGCCACAAGCTGCTCTTTCTTGGTTCTCTTAATGGCGTTGAACTGGCGCACCATATCGTCATTGATCTGGGGCTTCAAGGCTTCCAGCTTTTCCAGATTCTTCAGGAAATCGCCGCCTACCCGGTATCTGACCATCTGGGTCAGCTCAGGGTTACACAGGCCCAGCCACCGGCGGGGGGTAATGCCGTTGGTCTTGTTCTGGAATCTCTGGGGGAATGCCTGATACCAGTCAGCAAACACATCGTCCTTCAGGATCTGGGAGTGGATCTCCGCAACACCGTTGAGGAAGCTGGAAACATAGGCAGACATATAAGCCATGTGAGCCATGTTGTCCTTGAGGATATACAGGCCGGGATGTTCGCTTTTCAGCTTGGCATCGATGCGGACGATAATATCACAGATCTCAGGCACAACAGAGCGCAGCAGATCCATGTTCCACTTTTCCAGAGCCTCGCTCATAATGGTGTGGTTGGTGTAGGAGAAGGTGCGCTGGGCAATGTCGAAGCCCTGCTCGAAGGTCATGCCCTCTGCCATGAGCAGACGGATCAGCTCAGGGATAGACATGGCGGGGTGGGTATCGTTAAGCTGGATGGCAACGAAATCGGCAAGACGAGTCATGTCGGAGCCATGATTGGTCTTGTAAGCCCGGAGAATATCCTGCAGGGAAGCGGAGCAGATCACATACTGCTGCTTCACACGCAGGCGCTTGCCTTCCCAAGTGGAGTCGTTGGGGTACAGAACACGGGTGATGTCCTCAGCCTTATTCTTGGCATCCAGTGCCCGCTGATAGTCCTGGGCATTGAAGGCATCAAAGTCCAGTTCTTCTTCGGCCTCGCACTGCCACAGACGGAGGGTGCCGATGTTCTTGGTGCCGTAGCCGATAACAGGCACATCATAGGGAACTGCCAGAACGGTGTGGTCGGGGAACTTGATCTTTACAGTGTGGTTGTAACGGCGGTAGGACCAGGGATCGCCGTACTTGCTCCAGTCGTCGGCAGTTTCTCTCTGACCGCCGTTCTCGTCGAATCTCTGCTTGAACAGGCCGAAGCGATACCGCAGGCCGTAGCCGCACAGGGGGATGTTGCAGGAAGCGGCAGAATCCAGGAAGCAGGCTGCCAGTCTGCCCAGGCCGCCGTTGCCCAGAGCGGCATCTTCGATCTCTTCCAGGCAGGCCAGATCGGCACCGGCGTGCTGGAAGGTCTGCTTCAGTTCGTCCAGGATTCCCAGGTTGTAGAGGTTGCTGTAGACCAGACGACCAATGAGGTACTCCGCAGAGAAGTAGTAAGCCTGGCGGTTGTGACGGCGGCTGCGCTTGGCTGCACTCCACTGGTCACTGATGGACATCATCACGGAGCGGGAGAGGGCCTCGTGGAGCTGCTGGGGGGTAGCTTCCTGTAGCTTTACGTCGTACTGATAGCGAAGCTGCGCTTCTGTCATTTTCAGGATATTTTCGCAATTCAGGTTCATAAAAATTGTCTCCTCGTTTTATATTACGCGGTTGGTTTTCGTCGGTTATTTATTGGACTGCAGGACTTCTTCCAAACAGCTCCGTCATCTTCCCGATGCGCTGGGCAAGTTCTTTTGTTATCATACCATCTTCTGCCCGCCAGGTCCAGTTTTTGTCCGTCATGGTGCCGGGGAAATTCATCCGGGCTTCTGCTCCCAGTTCCAGATAGTCCTGCATCTGTGCAATGAACATCTGGGATACGGAGGCCATGCCGGTGCGGATGGCGCCCCAGACGAAGCCCTCTTCCTCATGCAGCCCCATGTAGGCTTTGGCAAAATCCCGTGCCCAGGGGTCGGCCTCCCGGAACCATTGGAGCATGGTCTGGTTGTCGTGGGTTCCTGTGTAGCATACGCTGTTGGGAATATGGTGGTGCGGCAGATACTCGCTGTCTACCCCAGGGGCAAAGGCAAATTGCAGCACCTTCATGCCGGGATACCCGGAATCCATCTGGAGCTGACGGACTTCATCGGTGAGAACACCTAAGTCCTCTGCCACAAAGGAGAGATCAGGCAGGTTCTTTTCAATAGCCCGGATGAAATCGTGATTCGGTCCTTTGATCCAGGTGCCATTTTTGGCGGTAGACTCTCCTGCAGGCACTGCCCAGTAGCTTTCAAAGCCCCGGAAGTGATCCAGACGCACGGTATCAAAAAGCTCTGCAGCCTTTCGCAGCCGGCGCATCCACCAACTATAACCGTCCTGTCCCATTTTTTCCCAGTCGTACAGGGGGTTGCCCCAGAGCTGCCCATCTGCGGAGAAGGCATCGGGGGGTACGCCTGCCACCAATTTGGGATGCCGCTCCTCATCCAGCTGGAACAGCTCCGGATTGGCCCAAACATCCGCAGAATCCATGGGTACATAAATGGGCACATCTCCTAAAATGGAAATACCCTTTGCCTTTGCGTAAGCCCGCACCTTCTGCCACTGAATCTCAAAGAGATATTGCAGGAAATACTGGAAGCGGATCTGATCCTCCAGCTTTTCCCGGTAGTAAGCCAGGGCAGCTTCCTCCCGCAGGCGAATATCCTCCGGCCAGGACAGCCAGCCCATACCGGGGAAGTGGGCTTTCAGGGCTGTAAAGAGGGCGTAATCCTCCAGCCAATGCCGCTCCCGCTGCGCAAAAGCATCAAACTCCGCAGCGGGATATTCCATGAACCGCCGGTAGGCATGATACAAAACAGACTGCCGCTCCCGGCTCAAGGTGCCATAGTCCACCCGATTGGGGGCATAGCTCCAGGAAACAGCCTCTACCTCCTGTCGGGTCAGCAGACCCTCATCAATCAGCTCTTCCAGATCGATCACATAGGGGTTTCCCGCAAAGGCAGAGAAGCCCTGATAGGGAGAATCTCCGAAGCCGGTAGGGTTCAGGGGCAGCACCTGCCAGCAGCTTTGCTTCGCCTCTGCCAAGAAGTCTACAAAGCGGAAAGAAGGCTTCCCCAAAGTGCCGATGCCATGAGGCCCGGGCAAGGATGTTATATGCATTAAAATACCACTGGTGCGCATGGTATCCCCTCCATGAACAAGGTAAATTTTAACTGTGGGGAGGCGTAAAAAACACCCCCCTCAACACAGTAAAATACAAGATTTTCGGTGAAAAGTCAAGGGTTTTCCCGGTCTTTTTTTGTTTTGTCCTAATTTATGAGAGAAAATGCAACAGAAAACTGGAATCGTTTCCAATTTTTGCCGCATAAAGAAACAGACCCGCCCCGGGAATGCCCGGAGCAGGTCTTGAAATCTTAGCATATCAGGTATCGCAGGAAGCAACTTCTCCGCTGAGACAGTCCAGCATCAGAAGGTTTTCTCCATCCAGGAAGTAGAAGGCTGCTCCGTCGCAGACAATGGGGTACAGGGTGTTTTTTCCTATATAGACCTCCACTGAATTGGTGCCGTCCGCCTCGGTGCGGACGATGGAATTGCGCCCAGAAACGAAGTAGATCCCACCGTCAACTCCAAGATAATGGGGATTTATCACAGAGTGGGTCACATAGTCCGGGCTGTAGCACGCCTCATGGTTTTGCAGAATATCAAAAACATCTTGTATCCGGGAATTGGGACAGGGATAAGAAGACTCATAAATGAAATGTACGCCGGCTGTGTCTTGCACTGTGGTTGCATCGCTATTTCCGTTGCTTTCCACCCCAGCAGCGGAGTCGGATTCCAACTGAGCGGGTTCTGTGGCGGTAACATTGGGTTGCTCCACAGGCACCGCTTCCTCTGGCTCTTGTCCGCCCAAGAAGGCGCATCCGGCGCACAGCACACAGATCATCAGCATACACACAGCCGCCCCTAAGAGATTCTTTTGTTTTCTCACGATCAGTTCCATCCTTTCTTTTAGTTGTGTCTTGGCGTTCGCCATATAGTTCGGAGTAAAAGCAGGGCTTTTTCGGCTACACCCGGCAGCGGTGGCAACCAGAACAGCACCATAGGCCAGCCGCTCCTTTTCCCCCAGAAGATCTATCGCGCCTTCATCACAGGCCAACTCGCAATCCCGGCGGCTGCAAAAGGCGGCGACCCAAACCAAGGGGTGAAACCAGTACAAGCACAGGCACACGCCCCGCCCCATAGCCCAAATATGGTCACCGTGCCGGTAGTGGCTCAGCTCGTGAGCCATTACATATTTCAGGTGGGTTTCTGTAGCACTTTTTGGAGGAAGCACAGCCTTTGGACGAAACACCCCCACCAGACAAGGGGATTCAGCCTTGGGAGATACCAGAACCGGAATGGGGCAGCCCTCCAGACCCAGTACCGTGGCATTTTTAAGAAGCTGCTTTTTATGTCTCACATTTACTACAGAAAGCCACAGACCCACAGCCGCCACGCCCGCAAGCCAGACCAGCCGGGCAATATCACCCAAAGAAGCAGGCGCATACCGCAAAACGCCTTGCTCAGTATCAGGCATCCCTCCCTCCGGGATGTGCGCTCCAGCATCGACCGAATGATCCCCGGCTACAGGGGTCTGAGACAGCTCCCCAAGGATCTGCGTTGCTGGCAGCAGAGGAGCTTGCTTCCCAAGGGGAATGCAGCCGATCTGCACCGGGATAGCAAGGCGCAATGCCACCAAAAGCCACAGTCCATAGATCAATCTTTGGGACACCCGCTTCCGAAAAGCCTTGCGGCAAAACAGGATCACCGGGATCAGAACAGAGGAAGTCACTACCGCATGAATCACCTGGCATCCTCCTCCGCTTTTTTCAGTATGGCATAAAGCTCATCGATATCCTCTTGGCTCAGGGAGTTATGGGCTGTCATGGTGCTGACCAGAAGGCTAAGACTTCCCTGATAGGCTCTTTGTAAAAGGCTGTCCGTTTCCTGAATGGCTGCCTCTTCCCGGCTAACAGAGGGGAAAAAGAGTTTCGCCCGTCCCTGTTCCGTGTAGTGAATCAGCTTGCTCCGCTCCATGCGGCACACCATGGTGGCAACGGTGCTTTTGCTCCAACCGGTTGTTTGTTCCAGCTTTGCCACAAGCTGCATGAGTGTGTGGGGTTGCTGCCACAGCAGCTCCATAATTTTCCATTCTGCCTGGCTTAGACCATTTTTCCTGTTCATAGTGCATCCCTCCAAAAGGTTTATATGTGTAACCCTACTATAGCACAAAGGTTCACAGTTGTCAACCTATATGTGCATAATTTTTACAGGTATCCTTTGTGGTCATGGTCTTCCGTTTTTAGCAAATTTAGCAAAAACCCGGCTCCTGCGCCTTCTGATTTGCGCCGGGCCGGGTTTGCCATTTAGTTGGAAATCTGCTGATTCCGCTTTCCTTTCAGCAGGAAGTAGACCGGCAGACCGATCAGGGTGATGCCTAAGCCGATCAGGGAGCGGCCGGGGGCATCGATCAGGGTGCTGAACAGAATGAAGCCGCCGCCCAATGCGCCAATGAGAGGCACAACGGGGAACAGAGGCACACGGTAGCCCTCCTTGGAGGAAAGCCCACGCTTGCGTAGGATGAACACACCGAACACGCCCATAACGAAGAAGATCCACAGAACGAAGACCAGCAGATCCGTCAGGAAGTTGAAAGAGCCGGAGAAAATGTAGATCACAGCCAGTGCGGCCTCTAAGATCAGAGCATTGGTGGGGGTAGCAAACTTGGGATGGATCTTG
>JAZQXK010000063.1:0-5361 GCA_045632785.1 Faecousia sp. | reverse complement strand
AGTGCCCAATGATATGGAAAAGCTTCTGGATGCCTTCCGGGAGCGGGGCGTTATGCCTGAATAAAAAATCATGGAATAAAAGATCCTGCCGCAGTCCGGAAAAGGATAGCGGCAGGGTCTATTATTAGGGAATAGGGAATAGTGGATAGGGAATAGAGAATAGTGAATAGTGAATAGTGAATAGTGAATAGTGAATAGTGAATAGTGAATAGGTGAGGTGTCTGCTGGCGCAGACGGATTGAAATAGAATCCGTAGGCTCGCCCATCCCCGGGTGTCCGCTAACCGGTAAACTCCCCCATAAACTAAAATTTGAAAGCAGGTCCAGTCCCAATGCCGAAAAACCCTGCCGCAGTCCGGAAAAGGATCGTGGCAGGGTCAATTTTGATTCAGATTAAAAGAAGCGCAGTAGCGTAAAAGGCAAGCGGTAGTCCAATTACATTGATAATGGCCTGAAAGAGAATGGGTGCCCAAATGGTGTTCGTTTTTTCATAGATCCATGCGGCACATAGATAAAAGGGCAGAACAGCCAAATATTCCGTCATGGCAATGCCTATGGGCAACATACTGATGCTCTTCATCAGGAAGGGGATTGCAACCACAACAGCCAGAACCGGATAGGCGAGCCCTGGACGCTCTGTGCAGATGGGGCCAAAAACCGTTGCCTGATACAAAAGGTTGGTGATAAAAGGCATCGCACCCACAAAGAGAGACCAGAAAACAAGGGGCGAGTTCATAAGAGTGAGGATCTTATTGCATTTGGGAATCAGGTCGCCCACCGGGATGGAACAGAAGCCGCTGTTGTTACCACTTGTATCCAGAGGGAAAAGCACCGGCATACCCAGCAGGAGAAGGATCAGGGAAATCCCGGTAAAAATGCCAAGTCCAATCATAATGTACTTAAAGGTAGCTTTTATGTGGAAGCGGAATTCAATCCAGGAATCGCTGAGATACTCCCGGTAAATGAGCACCATTGCGAAAAGATGAATGACCAGGTAAACAAAGTTGACAAACCCGGGGAAGGCTAGCTCCAAAGAATTGAAATAGGCGGGCATACCAATGAGATAAATAAACCAATAAGCCAGCCCGAAGCCCAGATTTTTGCTTTCCGGACGGTCCCGCATGGTGGGAAAAATGTCATACAGCCGCATAGGGAAATCTCCTTTCATATACAAAGCAGGGAAGTCCGCAGGCGCAGACTTCCCCTCGTGTTTAGAGTCCGATTATTCTTCTTCCTGAAGCTGCTCCAGGAGCTTTTCTACCATATCCCACTCTGCATCGGTTTCAATGGGAAGAAGCTCGGTGTCGTCGCAGCCGGGGGTGTAAACGGAGGCAAATACTACAGTATCGCCGTCTTCGTCGGTGGTGTTGTCCGTGTAGACGATGTAATCCTTGCCGGTTTCATCGTTATGGAAGGTGAAAAGTACTTCACATTCAGTGGCAGTGCCGTTTTCGTCGGTGACGGTAAAGGTCATGATTTCTTCGTTCATGGTGTTCTCCTTTTATTTGGATTCTTCAATGTGCTTCTGCACCCGGTTCATGATCATATCCAGGGCAACATGGTTCTTGCCGCCTTCCAAAACGACCAGATCGGCAAACTTCTTGCTGGGCTCTACATACTGATCGTGCATGGGCTTAACGGTGCTCATATATTGGTTCAGGACGGACTCTACGGAGCGGCCACGCTTGTTTACATCCCGCTTAATGCGGCGGCACAGGCGAATGTCCGCATCGGTATCTACAAAGATCTTGATGTCCATGAGGTCACGCAGAGCCTTGTTTTCAAAGATCAAAATACCCTCTACCATGATGACGCACTTGGGGGACAGGTGGATTACTTCCTCACTGCGGTTGTGGACAGTGAAGTCATAAACGGGGCAGTCGACCTCTTTGCCTTCCCGAAGAAGACGGAGGTGCTCTACCATCAGTTCTGTTTCAAAGGCTGCGGGCTCGTCGTAGTTCAGTTTGCACCGCTCTTCGTAGGGAAGCTCGTCGTGGCGGCGATAGTAATTATCGTGGCTCATAACAGTGACTTCATTACCGAGGCGCTCCATGAGGTTCTTCATCAAGGTGGTCTTGCCGCTGCCGGTGCCTCCGGCGATGCCGATTACCAGTACATCCACATTTATATCCTCCGTATTTCTCCCATGAATGGGTTTTTCCTATTATAGCTCATTTTGCCGAAAAATGGAACCACTTTTTTATAAAAAATGTAATTCTATCAATTTGCCTATGTTTTTGAGAAATACAACATGAAAAACTGGTGACCCCGGGAAAAATCCCGAAGCCACCTTGTGCTTTATCGCTTTTCCTGCGCCAGAATGACGGTTTTGTAGTAATCTACCGCCATAGGCAGAGTTCCGCTTTCGATGTTCTCATTAAGGCCGTGCATACCTGCCATCTGCTCCGGCCCGTAGCAAACAGGGCTAAAGCGCACGCAGCTATCGCAAACTTCCCCATAGAACCGGGCGTCCGTGCCGCCGGTGACCACATAGGGCATGACCCCCACCCCGGGGAAGATCTCGTTGATGGCATTTTTGGTAATGGCGAAGGCCTCACCATTTAAGTCCAGAGCCTTGGAGGGGAAGCCCTTGTAGACTGCTTCCATTTCCAGGCCGTACTGGGCTGCCAACTTTTCAAGAACAGCCAGAGATTCCTCTGTACCCTGATGGGGGATAAAGCGCAGATTGGCACAGATGCTCGCCTCCATAGGAAGCACATTGTAGCCCGCAGAGCCCTGGGCCATGGTAAAGGCGATGGTTGTCCGCAGCATAGCTGCCGCCTGGGAGCTGATCATGGGCATGGCCTTTTTGAGTAAGGGCTTAAACAGCCACAAATTGCACATAACCAGCCGAAGGCCGAAGTTGTCCGCATAGGGGGCAAGCATTCGGAACATAGCTTCCACCGCAGGAGAGAATTTGGACTTAAAGGGGTACTTCTTTTCCACATGGGCCATGAACTTGCCCAGACGAACCAGAGCTGTATTCTTTCCTGGTGCGCTGGCATGACCGCCCTTGGTCTTTGCCACAAAGCGCACATCACCGTAACCCTTTTCAAAGATGCCCACAGCGGCAAAATGACCGGGTACGCCCCCAATGGGATCTTCTACGATGCTGCCGCCCTCGTCACAGAGCATGAACAGGTGAACTCCATGCTCTTTCAGCCAGGCTGCCAGCTTGGGGGCGCCGCTGCCGCCGATCTCTTCCGTGCAGGAGCTGGCAAGGTATACATCGCTCTGAGGCACATAGCTCTCTTTGATCATTTCTTCCGCTGCCTGCAGTAGTGCCATGAGGCTGCACTTGGTGTCTGCTGCCCCTCTGCCCCAGACCTTGCCCTCGGCAATTTCTCCGGAGAAGGGGGGATACTTCCAGCCTTCACCCGGCTCTACCACATCCATGTGGCTCATCAGGAGAATGGGATCTTTGTCCGTTTTGCCCTTCCATTTTAGGAGCAGATTGCCGTCAATTTCGATTTTCTCACAGTGCGCAAAGACAGCAGGGAAAAGCTGCCGCAAGATTTCATGAAACTCCCGGAATTTGGCGATTTCCGGATCGTTTCGGTTGGAAATGGTCTCTTTTTGCACCATAGAAGAAAGCTTTTTGGCATATTCGTCTACACGGGGCTTGTCTTCCGACAGGTGATAGAAGGTCTTTTTCTTAGGGAGAAACAATGTGCGGATCAGGGCGATCAGCAGCAGAAGCACAATCAGCCCCACCAGCCCCAGAAGGGCGTACAGGAAATATCTCATTGTGCGTCTTCCTCCTTGGGTGCGTTTTTGGCTTCCTTCTTAAAGAGGATAAAGGCGTGGATAATGGCGATGGCGCCGGATACCAGCATAAGAGTGCCCACACTGGAAATCATGCCGGGACGAAGGACGAACAGCAGAGTCATGACCACCAGAGGAATGGCAACCAGCTTGCGGCCCTTGCGGAAATACCGGGTAGCCATGGCACCAAAGAGGGCAGGAACAACATTGTTAAAGGCGGGCTGCAGCACGGCGGCTTCCAGCACCGGGCGCAGGGGAATGAGAAGCACCACGCCCAGAGCGATGACCAGGGTAGTTACCAGAGAGGAAGTGGCGATAGCCAGGGTGGAAACAATGTCGTTTTCCTGGGTGCCGGCCTTGGTGCCGCAGATGTCCCGGGCATTTAAGGCGCAGGGGATCTTCATGTTGATGATGTTGCCGGTGATGAAGGCAAGGTAGCTGCCGCCGGAGCCCAGCATGGGGGTATAGATCAAGAACTCCACCAGACAACTGGGGATGTAAATGGCGGCGATCTGGGCAAGACCCTTCCAGAAGGCGGGGATGTTGGGGGAGGCGTCCAGAGCAAAGCCCATAACAAAGGGAGCGGCCAGGAGCATAATTAAGCCCATTCCCAGGCCGATGCGACCCAAAAGGTGGGTCTTCTTCTCATAATTGGCTAAGTATTTTTCCTTCTCGTTCATGTTGCCACCTCCTTAAAAGATCATACCGCAAACTACGGCTGCTGCCATACCTACCAGCATACTGCCGGCAATGGAGAAGTTGTCCAGCCAGACCTGCTTTTTCTTTTCCGCAAAGAACAGAAACACACCCATAGCAAGGGCAGAGAACAAAAGGGTCACAATGGGGGCATAATTGCCGGTAAAGACAAAGCCACCATTTTGCCACTGCACCAGTTCTCCAATGTAAGAGCCCATGTAGGCGGTAATGAGGCCAATGAACATGGCGGTCATAGCCTCGTCACCGAAGCCCTTGCCGCCCTTTTTCTTAGCGGCCCGTTTTTGCAGGGTAGAGGTGTACTTTTTATTAAAGAAGATGGTGCACACCACACCCCACATAATGCCCACAGCCAGAAGCAGGGCGATGGTTACATAGGTTTCCGTGGTCATTTCGGCGGCATTGAGGCCGGAAAGACCGATGCTTCGGGCGGCAATGTCGGCTACACTGGTTTCATAGTGCAGTGCGCCAACCACACTGAGCCGCAGCCAGGGAAGGGGGATGCCCAATGTGCCGGAGAGGGCGACCACGCCCAGGAGGATACTGATACTGGGCAGAATGGTAAAGGTGACGCTGGATGTAATGGCTCTTTTCAGTTTTGTTTTGTCCATGCCCATGGCAAGGCCGGCCTTGTAAGCCCGGATGAGAAAAACAAGGCTGAGAACTGCCACAAACAGGATAATGACCCCGCAGATCAGGTAGAGGGATGGGGCATTGAGTTGTTTTAGAATGTCCATAGAAATTCCTCCTGACATGTTGCGCGTTTTTTGGTTATGGGTTTTAAGAAGGTCGCAAATTTTGGTTTATCGGGGAGTATGGGATACACCCTTTGTAGGGGCCGGATACATCCGGCCCGTTCCGCACTGCAAATTTGTACGAATTC
>JAZQXK010000062.1:0-2578 GCA_045632785.1 Faecousia sp. | reverse complement strand
GGCGGCACCGGCCTTGGACTTTCTATCGTCAAACATGCAGTTGCCTATCATAAGGCAGAAATACAGTTGGAAAGCACGCCCGGAAAGGGAACAACCATAACAATCCAATTTTGATTTTAGGCCGTATCCATTCGGATGCGGCCTTTTTGTTTGTATATAATCAACAAAATTATATGGTGGAACATAGAAATATTGACAAATGAAATTCCATTTTAAGGAAATAATTTGGTGCTTATTAGGCTTGAACTTTTGATATAAGAGGAGTATTATTTTGCCAGCTGCGGAAGAGATTCCGACAGCAACTCTAATTCTGAAGAAGGCATAACAATGGAAATCTATTTGATTTGTTTGGCATCTGCTCTAATCGGTGGTCTCATGCTGTCCAGACTGACAAAACTTCTGAACTTGCCTGCAGTCACGGCCTATCTGGTTGCGGGTCTACTGCTGGGCCCCTTCGCTCTGGGACGGCTGAACATCCCCGGACTGGGTTTCCAAACCCTGGAACAGGTGGAATTGATGGGCATCGTAACACAAACCGCCCTTGGTTTCATTGCGTTCACCATCGGTAACGAGTTCCGGCTGAGCCAGCTGAAAGCTATGGGCAGCAGCGCTATTATCATTGGTATTTTACAGGCAGTCATCACAACAATCGTGGTGGATATCGTTCTGATCGCACTGCATCTGTGCTTCCCGGAAATCATCTCCATTTCCTGCACCATCACCCTTGGTGCCATCGCATCGGCGACTGCCCCTGCCGCAACGCTGATGGTCGTTCGTCAGTACAAGGCCGACGGCCCCTTAACCAGACTGCTGATGTTGGTGGTTGCTATTGATGATGCTGTAGGTCTGCTGCTGTTCTCTGTATCCTTTGGGATCGCCACCGCCCTTGCACATGGGCAGGTCAGTGTTCTGGCTGTGGTAGTGGAACCGATTCTGGAAATTGTGCTATCTCTGGGCCTCGGCAGTCTGATGGGCTGGCTCTTAAACTGGGTGGAGCAGTTTTTCCACTCCAGAAGTAAGCGTATGACCATCTCTGTGGCGTTCGTATTGTTGACGGTGGGTCTTTCCAGTGTGACCTTTGAGGTTGGCAGTGTTCACTGCGGCTTCTCCCTTCTGCTGGTGTGCATGATGACGGGAACGATTTTCTGTAACATCTGCGCCACCTCTGAGGAGCTGATGGAGCGTGTAGATAACTGGGTCATGCCATTGAACGTCCTGTTTTTTGTCATTTCCGGTGCGGAGCTAGATCTGGAGATTCTGTCTCATCCGGTGACGATCATTGTTGGCATCATCTACATTCTGGCGCGGTCTGCCGGTAAGTATTACGGAGCGGCTATCAGCTGCAAGCTGACAAAACAGTCCAAACCCATCACCGATAACTTAGGTATCACACTTCTGCCTCAGGCGGGTGTGGCCCTTGGCATGGCACTGACTGCAGCGACACTCCCGGACGGTGCCCTGGCCCGGAATGTGGTTCTGTTTGCCGTTCTGGTCTATGAGCTGATCGGACCAGCACTGACCAAGCGCTCCCTGCTGGCGGTGGGAGAAATCAAACCCGAGGGCCGTACCAGCGCTCGTCGGCATAATGAGCCGAAAATGCACTGACTCACAGCTCCCTCAAATGAGGGAGCTGTTTTCGTATGGTTCGAGTGGGTTATGCGATTAACCTTTGACGAATCTTTGTAAATGTAATAAAATAAAGGAACAACAGGGGAGGGGATACTTATGGAAGAACAGCGCGTCAGAATCAGTGATATTGCGCAGGAGCTTGGCTTAAGTACAGCAACAGTATCCAATGTGATCCATGGAAAAACAAAGAAAATCTCAGATGAAACGGTAAAACGCGTCATGGCGCTGCTTGAAGAGCGGCAATATATCCCCAATATGGCGGGGATTTTGCTGGCGCAGAATTCCTCCAAAATCATTGGCGTATTTGTCAATGACCATGAAAAATACGAAGGACATACCCTGGACGATTTCTTCATTGCATCGTCACTGAACCATCTGTCAACGGAAATCGAGGCAAACGGGCAGTTTATGATGGTAAAGAAGGCGAAAAACGCGGAGGAGATCATTCAGTTTGCGTCCATGTGGAATATGGATGGGATCGTGGTCATCGGCTTCTGCGACCAGGACTATATGTACCTGCGCAATCACATGAGAATCCCCTTTGTGGTCTATGACGGCTACTGTGAGAACCCGGAGCGCATCTTCAATATTACCATTGATAATTACGATGGCGGCTGTCAGGTAGGTGCTTACTTTCGGGAACGAGGACATACAAAGGCGCTTTGCATTTCGGATAATGATATTTGCGTAGATTTGGAACGGTATCAAGGATTCCGGGATGGCTTTGGTCCAGGCACAGTGGATTTCCTGCTGATTCCCATGCGAAAGGAAGAACGGTGGGAATACTACCGGCACAATCTTTCTGTGTTTCAGAATGTAAGCGCAGTATTTGCCGTATCGGATTACTATGCCATGGATCTGATCTGCTTTCTGCAGGAGCAGAGAATAAAAGTGCCGGAGCAGATTTCCGTTGCCGGGTTCGATGATATTCCCATGTGCCGGATGTTTT
>JAZQXK010000061.1:0-3394 GCA_045632785.1 Faecousia sp. | reverse complement strand
GGAATGGTCTTGCCCATTCCCCTAAATTCCAATTTAGGGGGCCGTTTTCGATAGAAGGCTGTAGGGGCCGGATATATCCGGCCCGGCGGAAAAGTTTGAAAAACAGCACCATTTAAGGCGAATTCGTACAAATTTACAGTGGGGAACGGGCCGGATGTATCCGGCCCCTACGAAGGGTGCATCCTAAACTGCCACGACAAACCAAAATTTGCAGAACAAATTGCGCCTTTTGAATTTTACCGTTTACACAAAAAAGGAAGTGGAACCATGATCTTAAAAACGACCCTTTTGGGAAAGACCTATGAATTTAAGACCCTAAAAGAAGCCCTCGCCAAGGCCAACGAAGACAAATCCGGCGACCGGCTGGCAGGGTTAGCCGCAGAAACCGCCCAGGAGCGAGTTGCTGCCAAGGTGGTAGTATCCCACCTGCTTTTGTCCGACTTGCGGGAAAACCCCGCAGTCCCCTATGAGCAGGACGAAGTAACTCGAATCATTCAGGACGATGTGAATGAAGTCCAATACAATAAGATCCGGAACTGGACGGTTTCCGAATTGCGGGAATATATCCTCTCAGAAACCACCACGGAAGAAGATTTGCACCGCCTGAGCCGTGGGCTGACCGCCGAAATGGTAGCAGCCGTGACCAAGCTTATGTCCAACCTTGACCTCATTTATGCCGCCAATAAAATCCGGGTCACCGCCCATTGCAACACCACCATCGGTCTGCCCGGCACTCTCTCCTGCCGCCTGCAGCCCAACCACACCACCGATGACCCGGAGGGCATCTTAGCCTCCACCTTAGAAGGGCTGACCTTCGGGGCAGGAGATGCGGTCATCGGCTTAAACCCGGTGACGGACTCTGCACAGCGGGTCAAGGAAATTCTGGAGCGCTTTCGGGAGGTCAAGGAGCGGTGGAGCATCCCTACTCAGACCTGCGTGCTGGCCCATGTGACTACCCAGATGGCAGCCCTGAAAGCAGGCGCCCCCGCCGACCTGATCTTCCAGTCCATTGCAGGCAGTCAAAAGGGCAACGAGGCCTTCGGCTTCAGCGGCAAGACCCTGGAGGAAGCCCGGCAGATGGCACTGAAATACGGCACGGCAGAAGGGCCCAATGTAATGTATTTTGAAACCGGGCAGGGGTCGGAGCTGTCCTCGGAAGCCCATTTTGACACCGATCAGGTGACCATGGAAGCCCGGTGCTACGGCTTTGCCAAACGGTATCAGCCCTTCCTGGTCAATACCGTGGTGGGCTTCATCGGCCCGGAATACCTCTACGATGCCAGGCAGGTCACAAGAGCCGGTCTGGAGGATCACTTCATGGGCAAGCTCACCGGCATCCCCATGGGCTGCGATGCCTGCTATACCAATCACATGAAGGCAGACCAGAATGACATTGAAAATCTGGCTGCCCTGCTCACCGCTGCCGGGTGCAACTATTTCATGGGCATCCCCCACGGCGACGACATTATGCTCAACTACCAGACCACCGGCTTCCGGGAAACTGCCGCTCTGCGGGAGATCTTCGGTGTGACAGCGATCCCGCCCTTCCAGAAGTGGCTGGAGGACATGGGCTTTGTGGAAAACGGCAGGCTGACCCCCAAGGCCGGGGACGGCTCATGCTTACTGTAAAGGAGGGTCAATATGAATCAGGAAGAACTGAAAACAGAAATTGCCCGAATTTTGCGGGAAATGATGCCGGGAACAGAACCTATGGTGAAGGGCAGCGAGTACCGCCCCACACAGGCCGGACAAAACGGGGAATCTCTGGCTGACATTTCTGCCCAGGACTTGCGCCAGCTCTATTTGGTCAAGAATCCCCATAACAAGGAGGGATTCCTCCGGCTGCGGAAGAAGACTCCTGCCCGGTTGGGCATGGGCAAAGCCGGGGCAAGATACAAAACCGCCACCATGCTCCGCTTCCGCGCAGACCATGCCGCCGCCCAGGACAGTGTATTTGCAGAGATTCCTTCAGAGTTTGCGGAGAAAAACGGCCTTTTAGGGGTACAGACCCTCTGCGAAAGCCGTGACCAGTACCTCACCCGCCCGGATCTGGGCCGTGGCTTTGACCAAAAGAATGGGGAGATCATCCGTCAAGGGTTGCCTCATGCTCCACAGATCCAGCTTGTGATCGGGGACGGTCTGTCCTGCGCCGCCATTTTAGCCAACGCCATGGACTGCGCCGCCGCCATCCGTCAGGGACTAAAGGCCAACGGCATGGATTTGGGCAAGACCCTCTATGTGAAAAATGCCAGAGTGGGCGCAGGAGATGCGGTGGGTGATATTACCGGGTGCAAGGTAGTTTGTATGCTTGTTGGTGAAAGGCCGGGACTGGTTTCTGCTGAATCCATGTCTGCCTATATCACATTTAACCCTCACCGGGGCATTCCGGAATCCAAGCGCACTGTGGTTTCCAATATTCATGCACAGGGTACGCCCGCCGTGGAAGCGGGGGCATATATTGCGGAGCTGCTTCTAAAGATTTTGAAAGCCGGGGCATCGGGGGTTGACCTGCCGGGGGGTGCAGTGTCTTGAGTGGACTGATACCCGTCAAAATCCTCTGCGTGCAATACCTGCCCAATGCAGACCCCGCCTTATGCAAGGCTTTAGGGGTCGGGGACGATTGGCGGTGTCTGGGGCTTTTATCCACAGACAGCGACGATGCCACCTATATTGCCTTAGACCAGGCCACCAAGGATTCCACCGTAAAGGTCTGCTTTGCCAGAAGTCTTTATGCCGGGGCCGCCAACGCCTCCACCCCCTTAGCCGGGGAAGTCATTGGCATTTTGGCAGGGCCTACCCCCTCAGAAGTAAGAAGCGGCATGGAATCGGCTGTTTCCATGCTCCGCTCCGGGGAAGTGGGGTTTCGGGAAAGCGCAGCCCGAAAGAATCTGGCCTATTTGTCCTACACCGTAAGCCGCACCGGAAGCTTTTTAAGCAGTGAAGCAGGAATTGCCGAGGGGCAGCCCCTGGCCTATGTCATTGCGCCCCCGGTAGAGGCCATGACCGCACTGGATGCAGCCCTAAAGGCAGCAGATGTGCGTTTGGTCAAGCTCTATGCACCGCCTACGGAAACCAACTTTGGCGGTGGGCTTCTCACCGGCAGCCAGTCTGCCTGCTACGCAGCCTGTGCCGCCTTTGCTGAGGCGGTGGAGCGGATTGCGGCAGAGCCCTTTCGGGAAGAGTGAACGCTTTTGACAGCGGATAGGAGTGGACAGTTGACAGTTGATAGTGGACAGTTGACAGTGGACAGTTATCCGTAAATTTTGGTTTATCGGGCAGTTTAGGGAACCCCATTGTAGGGCTGGGGCATGCCCCAGCCGGGCACCAATTCCTTGATAGGCATTGCCGATAACACGGGAAACGAAGGGTTTTGCCTTAAAAATCGGTGCAAAAA
>JAZQXK010000060.1:0-9807 GCA_045632785.1 Faecousia sp. | reverse complement strand
GGACTTCTTGGACTTGGTAACGCCCACAGCATCCACGATGACAAAGTGGTCTTTATTCTCTGTTGCAGAGGGAGTGACCTTTTGCAGATCGTCCTTACCAAGAGTTCGGGTGCCTCGGCCTTTCATCTGCTCAAAATAGTTCTTGCTGCGCACATCTCGCATGAAGATCAAGCACTCAATAGGCTTCACATCCGTACCGGTGGCAATCATATCCACAGTAACGGCAACTCTGGGATAGTAGTCATTGCGGAAAGAACTCAGGACAGATTCCGGATTTTCCGCAGCGTAAGTAACCTTTTTACAGAACTCGTTACCCTCACCAAATTCCTCACGGACGATCTGAATAATATCATCTGCGTGGCTATCTGTCTTGGCAAAAATCAATGTCTTGGGAACTTCCTTACGCCGGGGGAACAGGGATGTATAGAGAGCATCCTTAAACGCACGGATGACTGTGCGGATTTGGCTGGGGTTTACAATGTCCCGATCAAGCTGAGAGGGACGGTAATTAACATCTTCGTCCAGCTGTGCCCACCGCTTTTCTCTGGAAAGGCGATTGCGATATTCCACCATCTGCTGGAGGATAGTGCCACCTTGCTTGCCTACTTCTGTTTCAATCAAGAAAATATCCTCGCCTACATTGACACCATCGATAATGGCCTGTTCTCTGGGATATTCACTGACGATGTTCTGATCGAAGAACGCAAAAGTACGCTTGTCCGGTGTTGCGGTCAAGCCGATTTGGAATGCGTCAAAGTACTCCAGCACCTGCTTCCAAACGTTGTAGATAGATCGGTGGCACTCGTCGATGATAATTATATCAAAGAATTCGGGCGGGTATTTAGCGTTATAAACAACTTCCTTGGGGGTCTGCTGGTCGATGGAGGGGGTTTCAAAGAAGGATTCACCCTCGGTGGACTCGTCCAGCTCCTCACCCCGGAGAATGGAGTACATGCGCTGGATGGTACTGATACACACCTGCACATCGGCAGGAATAAAGGAAGATTTCAATCGACGAACACCATACAGTTCGGAGAAAGAACGGTTATCGTCATTGGGTCGATAGGCCAGGAATTCACGCTCTGCCTGCTCACCCAAGCCCTTGGTATCTACCAGGAACAGCACCCGGTTCACTCCGGTATGCTTCAGTAGACGATAAACTGTGGTAATTGCGGTAAAGGTTTTACCCGCACCGGTAGCCATTTGAATCAGTGCTTTAGGCTTGTTGGAAGCAAAAGATTTTTCCAAATTGCTGATAGCAGTGACCTGGCATTTGCGGAAACCGGTAGTATCGAAATCCGGGAACTGTTTCATACGGTTACGGATCGTATCCGGCTGCTTCATCAGCCATTGCAGTTGCTTCGGTTGATGGAAAGAAAAGATCGTACGGGAACGGTATTTAATATCGTTATAGTCGGTAAAGCGAGTCAGTTTTCCAGTAGCCTCATAAACAAAACGAATCTTGTAGATACCCTTGATCCATTTGAAAGTACTGTTTACATAGCGGTTAGACTGACCTTCTACTGCGGTAATATTTTCACCGGCATCATCCTTTTTAGCCTCGATAATGCCAACAGGCATGCCGTCTACAAACAAAGCATAATCCACAGGGCCGGTGCTGGTAGGGAACTCACGCACCGCAACGCCCAACCCTACAATGAGATTGAGCTCGTTCATATCCTGGACGATCCACCCGGATTGCTCCAGCTTCTTGTCTATAGTTTCTCTGGCTTTTTGCTCAGGTGTCATACGGCATTCCCCTTCCGATAGGTACACTTCTAATCATATTATAGTGAAAAAAGTCACAAATAGCAACCAATATTATTTACACCGCATTTTTAAGCCACAGCTTCGGTCGAAGCTGTGGCTCTTATCATTAGAATTTATTTATTCAGGTGTGGGTTGCGTGGCCTTAAACTTAGCATTGTTTTCCACTAGTTCTTGAAAAGACACAGGTTCGTAGTTGTTCACATCCGCGCCTGCGTTCAGAACATTTTCTCGGGAGAGGATCAGCGGCCAAAAATCCATACTTGTATCCTCGTGAATATGTCCATGTATCATCCATGTTCGCCGCTGATGGCTCCATGTCAGCAGCGGATAATGACATAGCGTGAATGTGTGCTGCCCGTCGCAGGCCTCCTTCATAAGCTCTACACTCTCAAAATATCGGCTAAGATCAACCATCTTCATCCACTGTCTATCATGGTTACCGACGATAAGGTGCTTCTTTCCCTTAAGCCTGCGAAGGATTGGCTCAGGGTTCGTTGTCCGGAAGAACATATCTCCCATAACGAACACTGTATCATTTGCATGAACCTTGCGGTTCCAATTGGCAATTAGCGCCTCGTTCATTTCTTCTACCGTCGCAAAAGGTCGGTTACAGAAACGAATAATATTTGCATGGTCAAAGTGTGTATCTGCGGTAAAGTAAACCATCTTTACTACCTCCAATTCATAAGTATATTAGTTCATAGTCCATATGCAAAGAAAACAGGACGCAGAATCGATCTCTCACCGATTTCTGCGTCCTGTTCAGATGTTTTGCGCTCAGATTTCTCTATGGATTCTAATCCATTGCAGCAATTCTTCGTAGTCCATGGAACCGGATGCCACACCCAGTCCCGCTTCAACTACATCCTCGTTTGTACAATTCAAACGGATGCCGTTGACCAGTAAAAAGGTCAGCATAACATGCATACCGATTCTCTTGTTTCCATCCACAAAGGCATGGTTGGAAATCAAATTGAATCCAATACGGGCACCTTTTTCTTCTTTTGTCGGATATAGCTCCTGGCCACCAAAGGTTGAGAACGCTGCTTCCAAAGCGGATTCCAGCAGTCCCTCATCCCGTACACCGATGCTGCCGCCGGTTTCTTCGGCAATCAGTTGGTGGAGAAGGAGCACCTGTTCTTTCGAAAACTTAATCATTTGGCAAGCTCCTCAAAGGCAGGCTTATACTGTTTCATAATTCGCTTGGATGCAATTTCCAGCTTTTCTTCATCTGTCAGATCGTAGATCAGCGATTCCTGCTCCAGATCGACCATTAAATATTTGGGTTTATTGTTCTTGAATATCACAGCACGGCCATTGCTGTCTGCTGTACGCGCAACACGGGAGAAGTTTTTGTTTGCTTCGGAAACGGATACAATCATTTTGGTATCAAGTCGCATAAAGAACACCTTCCTTTGCTACTATTATATCCCAAAGCAGCAGAAAGTCAACCTATAAATTTATAGGTAATATTTTACCAGCAAATTATTTCTGTGTATTCCCTCACAATTTCAGTTTTAGAATAGTGTCGTTAGGATTCTTTCCGGAATAACTCAGACATTAAGTGTGCACCGTATTGCAGGCCGTCGAGGAAGGCTTTGTACTCGTAGGCAGTGCAGAGGCGACAGCAGAGGTTGAAGACTGCGTCGTTATCATCCAGGGGCAGTGTACAAAGGAATTCCCCCAACTCTTTGAAACCTTCGCTGATCTCTGGAGGATCGCTTTCGTGGGACTCTGCGTAGGCTTGGTAAAGCTGATCCAAGACAGTTTCGTAGTCGCTGTCACCGGAGTCGAACGGATGGTTTTCTATGTAGGTCTTTAATCGTTGGGCAAGACTTTTATCCACAGTGGCACCTCCTGGCTCGCTGGAGCTTCACCAGCAGCTCATTGATGGCATCCGGGTATCTGCCCTGTTCAATCAGTTTGTTGCGAAAATGGAGCAACCCATGGAGCATTAGCCGGTATTCCGACTGGCTGAGAACCAAAATTCTTTTGGGCGTTTTCATGTATAGATCAACTCCTTCATTACTACCTCGGTAGCCTCATAGCGGATCGCATTCATCCGCTGTACCCATTCCAGTTGATTAGTTGCTTTTAATTCTTCTGTGATGCAATCGCGGCTTTTCATCTGTTCAACCAGCCGATCAAGCATCTCTGTTGCAGACTTGTCCACCTCCGCGAGGTGATCATTCAAGGTGTCACCCAGCAGCATAGCTGTGTAGAGTGCCCTTTGGCTCGTCCGTAGATACTTGCGTCTGCGCTCACCCCAAATGCCAATCTGCGGACTCTCCGGCGCTTCCACATCGGGCAACAAGTAGTCGCCCTCGCTGGTATATATTCCGCCCATGGCCTCAAAATCAGTTTGCATATTCTTTCCTCCTTTGTTTGATTTCTGGCTTCATTGTATAGGAGGCAAGATAATATGGCAAATGTGTGAAAGAACACAAGGTGCTTTATTGGTGCATAGATATGGATACTTTCCTCAAAACCGATATAGAGAATACTATTGTGCAATCGTGTTTAGCTTTCGTGTGTTAGAAATAATAACCAACCTTACAATGTTAGAAATGCCCTGAAATTTTCGTTTGCTAAATACATTTACATTGTTTTGTGCTATACTTTGCTTGTTCTTGGAAACATATATAGATTGGAGTGTAATTATGACAGATAAGCAGTTTAATGATGCCTTCACCGCGGCAGGTGGATGGTTTATTCTAACCCAATATGAAACCATCGCAGACTGGGCCAGCAGTACGGCAGACCTGGTTGATCATATCTATTCCAAAGGATTTGATGCCAAGCGAACCGGGTCCAACACCCGAGTATCCAGTGTGCTCCGGCTAATTGACGAAAACAGAATTGAAGAAGCAATTATCAAAGTGAAGAATTCCAAGCGAATTAACTCTCAGCATCCTGGGGCTTTCGCATTGGCTGATGATATCTTAAAAAAGCGTTTTTAACAGGCACATATTTTGAAAGGGAGAGGCCAAGCCTCTCCCTTTTTGTCAGTTGGAGTGTTCTTCAAGCTGAAATGCTTGTCCTTTTATGCAATCAGCATAGCTGCATAGCGGATTTTAGTATGGTGGTTATAGTCGGTGGACAAAAGCTCTCCAAGTGTCCTCCACAGGGAGTTTGCCCGCGCATCAGAACCTTTTCAATACCCTCGCCTCAAATAGCGATTTTCTGATAGCAACTCACTTGCCGCAGCAATTTTTGTACTTCCTGCCGCTACCGCAGGGACAGGGACCGTTACGGGACGGTTTGCTTGATACCACCTTTAGCGGTGGATCGAATATTGGCGATCCAATGGTAGTAGGCATTTCTGTAATAGGTTTGCTGCCTGAAAGCACTCGTAAATTCTGAGAAGGTTTATTTTGTTCTGATCTGATGCGGCTTAATTGCACAGGTGTATGTCCGCGATTGACCAATTTGCGAGTATGGTTGTTCAAATCAGCCAAAAGGCCAAAGAATGTCAGGGCATCCTGCAAACCAGTACACTGCAGGCCCAATCGTGCCATATCCTCAGCGATATCATTGAAATCCAAGTCTATATTGAGAAGATCCTGCATTTCCAGCAAAACCTCTTCAGGGGGGCATAGCAGCTTCTTTTTCCTTAAATAAGCAAGCATTTTTTGGCTTTGAACTGTTTCCGGGTAACACTGGTCTGTGCTTGCACGAAGGAATTCTTCTTTTTCCGGTATGTAGAAGGGTTTCCCTTGCTGTCCCTCTGCCAAAGCGTAGTAGTCTTCTAAACCATCATAATATAAATGCAGCGCAACCAGTTCTCGATCGATGGGTGCAGAAACCGGAACATTTTCATAAAGAGCCTCTTGGCCCAGTATAGCATATGTATGGCGTTCGTGCCGAAACACCTCAGAAACCCTTAGGAAATCTTTTTCGGATATAGGCGTGTTGTGTGTATTGTAGATGTCCAAAAGCTTACTTAAAGGAATTATTCCATACAACTCTGCCGCACAGTCAAAATATTCGCGCAAAAGAGCCACAGTTTCTGCCGGAACGGACAGATTCTCGTATATTCTTTCCAAGACTTCCCTTGGGTATTCTTCGGGGAAATGCTCGTCAAAGGGATCATCTGAACCACTTTCATCACTATTGCAGCCAAAATGCTGTTGAGGATCTTCGCCTACGCTGCGGATTACTTTAGCTTCCGGTGTGTTTTCCTGTAGTGCACGCAGCACTTTGCACTGAATACGATGTTCCTCTTCAAAGTCAAACAGGTACTTAAATTTATCACCGGAATGTACTTTTAGTTTTTTAAGTGTGTACTTACTTGTGCAACGGAACATATCATCAATGCCATCTGAGAAGAACGCATCTTTGGGACTCCAAAAACGGTTATCCATAAAGAAAGCATGGGCCATAAATTCGTCACAGTAAAAATCAAAAGCGTCAATGATTGCCGTATGCAGCTGGCACAAGGTTGCTCCGTCGGATATCTGAATATGCCGGTAACAGCCCGTACCTATGGATACACTGATCACATAACTTCCCATATCGAATCCTCTTTCTATATTCGCTCTGCATAAGCTTCGCTTTGCCGAGCCATATATTTTATAGTTTCTGACAGTTCATCGCTGAATCCATCCAGATCATCTTCCCGGATGATCTCATTGACAAGCAGGGAAAGAAGATTGGAATACAATTGGCTTCTTCTCATATCCGCCACAACGCCAACACTTTTCTTATCCATACGGATACGCTTTTCCAATTTCCAGAATTTATCCGAGGCAAGTCCTTCTCCTGAAAGAAGCCGAACATATTCCTGATTCAGCTTATCCATATAGGTTTCCTGCCAAAGTGGCAGCTTCTCACGAAACAACTTCCAATCCTGTTCCTTTACCTGATGTATAATGTGATCTCCCCTCACAGGCAAATTGTCATATGCCCCAAAATTGCATCATTCGTAATGAACGATCTGGGGCAGATCAAAAAGCTGCACATTGCTGTTGGTCTTGGCCTCGGCAATCACCTTCTCATCGAACCCGGATCTGGAGAAAAGCGCATAGTAAAAAATGGCATTTTCTTTCAGAGGCGTTAATTTCACTCTTGTTTTGTGATACTCACCGCAGGTAAAAGGCTCTACCTTATACTTGCACTCACCAACCAGGTATGCCGTTTCTCCATGGTCAATGGCAAGCAGGTCGATTTCTGTTTCGCTCACTCTTGTGCCGTTGGGAGCATCCTTGTCATAAATCGTTGTCTTGCCGATCCACTTACCCATCCTGGAATACCGGAACGGCAGAGCGTTTTTCTTTTGCATTCCCCGGACAAATTCCTTACAAACATCCTCAAAAGCATAGGAAGCAAACCGGTCCAAGGCAGGGGCAATGACATAGTCATACACGCCATCCACATCCCCGTCTTCTAACTGGGAATAGTTAGTAAAAACAAAAGCATACCAGAACCGGAAGAAATTATCCGTCAAGCGATAGGTGCCTCTGTTGGCATTGACCTTCTCTCTGGCTTTGGTATCCACAGAGAACTCCCTTGCGACGATACCCAATTCGATCAGGTTCTTCAAGTAAACACTGGTTTTAGAAGTATCATCGATCAATGCTTTTGTGCTGATGTCATTGAGCTTCGTGTTGTTCAGCGCAACCGCTTCGATAATGGAATTGTAGATCGGTGTTTCCCGAAGCTCCTGGTGCAGCAGAAAATCCACTTCACTGTACAGCACACAGCCTTTGGTCAGAATGTTCCGCTTGATATTCTCCGCAACGGACAGCTCCGGATTGAACTGCCGTAAATAATGGGGGATACCACCGAGAATGGCGTAGGACAGCACTTTTTCCTCGTCCGAGTAGTTGGGGAAAAACTTGATGGCATCGTAAAAACCCATTTCGGTCATTTTGTAAATGCCGGTGGCTCTGCCGTAAAGCGGATTCTTTTCAGCAAGCAGTTCTTTTTCAATAAAGCTCATGGCGCTGCCGCACAGAACAATCATCACATTCTGATCCTTCAGTTCTGCGTCCCAGAGGTTCTGCAGGATAGATGGGATACTCTTGTTTCCCTTGCACATATAGGGAAACTCATCAAGGATAAGCATCTTCTTCTGGTCACCGTAGGGCAAGTCAAGCACAGAGCGCAATGCGCTTTCCCAATCGGCAAACTCCGAAATGTATTTCTTTGCAGGGATGTCCTCCTTGAATACCTGCCTGGAGAACTTGGCAAGCTGCACCTTATCGGTGCTCTGGGTGCAGGAATAGAACACATGGGGCTTTCCCTGGCAGAACTCCCGCAGGGTCTCTGTCTTGCCAACACGCCGCCTGCCATACAAGACGATTAGTTGACCCCCTCTTTCCTCATACTTGCTTTGCAGGAACGCCAGCTCTGCTTCTCTGCCGATAAACATAATTGCACCTCCAATATACCAAATCGCAATTTACTAAATCATGATTTGATATTATTGTAGCATGTAGTTTCGGAAAAATCAACCGAAATTTGTCACATTTTGCTCTTAGTAAATTTTCAACATTCCGTTCCACAAAATGCGGCTTTTTGCTCCAAAATAGTTAAAATCCAAACTTCCAGCCATAGTCCGAAAAATGTTTGCCCGCACATCAGAACTTTTTGAAAGGTTAATGATTGCAGAAGCAGTTTTAGGTGCATAAATCGCTTCAAATCTCTGCCCTAATTTGAGATATATGTCCAAATAAATCTCCTCTTTGGTGCTTTCCTTTTTCACGATCACCCGATCCAAAATGGTGGCAACCAAAGCGGTATTGATGCCGTGGGTGAAGCTCAGTTCCTCGTCCAAGCACCGACGGATGGCATCTATATCCAGTTCCTGAGAAACAGCTCTCCCCTGCTCCTGCCGGATGGCTGCCAGTTGGGATTCCTGACCTTTCAGTTGATCGTTGAGGCCATCGTTGCGCTCCTTAAATTCCTCGATGGTGATAGCCCCGGCAATATGCAGATCCAAAAGACGGTCTTTCTTCTGCTTGGTAGCCCCGATCTCCCCTTCCACATGAGCAAGGAGCCGCTCGTAATCTACCTCTTTAGGGACATTGATCAGAACCGTCACCAGCGCATCAATGATGGCATTCTTGTCCTTTATCATCTCTGTGAAGATCTGCGCCATGATCAAATCCAACTCGCTGCTGCGAATCTGGGGCGCAGAGCAAGCCGCTTTTCCCTTTTGCCGGTAGACCTTGCACATCCACACCTCTCGGCTTCCCTTGGAAGTTTTCTGTACCTGCCGGTGGAAAGTTGTACCGTGTTCTTCACAAATAATCTTTGTGCTGTAGGGGTAGCGGTTTTGATAGGATGCGCCGCTGCTGTGTGTCATCATTTCTTTTCTCCTCTCTTTGTAAAGGGTGTTGGCCCGATCCCACAGTTCCTCGCTGACAATAGCCGGGATGCTGGGGTCTGGGTACATGACCCATTCGCTTTCATCCAAAAAAGCTTTTTTCTTGGTTCGATAGTCAATGTTCTGAGTTTTGTTGCCGCAGTACCACCCCTTATATTTGGGGTTCTCCAACATATGCCGGATGGTCAGCACATTGAAGGCGTTACCCTCCCTGCTTGTATACCCCATCTCCAAAAGCTTTTGGGAGATTTTACGGGTGCCGTAGCCATGGTTGGCATACAGATCAAAAATGATCCGCACAATCTCCGCTTCTTCCTCATTGATGGTCAGTACGCAATCCTTTTTATCGTAGCCGTAAAGCTTATCATTGCCCAGCACATGACCGTTTTTAATGGCCTGACGAAAGCCGAATTTCAGTCGTTCGGAAAGCTTTCGCACTTCGTCCTGGGCAACACCTGCCATAATAACCAGACGAAACTCGCTGTCAGTGTCCAAAGTATTGATGTTATCATTTTGGAAGAATACACCTACACCACATTCCAGAAGCTCCTGGGTGTACTTGATGCTGTCTAAGGTAGAACGGGAAAACCGGGAAATTTCTTTCGTAATGATGAAATCAAACAGCCCCGCCTTTGCATCCCGAATCATGCGGTTGAAGTTGTCCCGTTTCCGGGTAGATGTGCCGGAGATGCCCTCGTCAATGTATC
>JAZQXK010000059.1:0-12752 GCA_045632785.1 Faecousia sp. | reverse complement strand
AAAATGCAGGATTTCATCCAGATTGCCGGCAGCTTCCCGGCAAGCGAAATCCTGCACGGAGCCATCCCGCTTCTTCCAGAAGTGGGACTTGAACGCAGCTCTGCAAGCTTCACATTCACGGAGTTTTTTCTCATGGGCTGGATCTTCTGTTTCCGCTGCCGCATCGCTCCTGCCTACCGGGGGCACCAAATCCATAGCCATTTGCTCCGGAGCAGTTTCCAAGGTAAAGCCGTCCGCCATATCTATGACCAGGCGATCTGACCGGCGCATATCCACCTTTTCCAGGCAGATTTTTCCCCCATGGCATACAAAAACACACAAGTCCCCTAAGCCGGTTTCAAAGGCAGCTTCGCCATTTTCATCGGTATAGGATTCATAAAGGGAAAACAGCTCACTGTAGTTGACAATCTGAAACGAAACCTTGACACCCACCAAGGGCTGTCCCTGTTCCAAAACCCGAACCCGTAGCACTTTGACATCTGCATAGGTTGCGGTGCAATTCACAAGGCTATACAAGGGGGTATTGTAGGACACATTGTGATTCCCTTCAAGGTTAGACCATGCCTTTGTATGCACCAGCATAGCCCGGGAAGATGCGGCAGTAAACCAGCCCTTATCCAGAACCGGCTCCGGCTCACAAGCGCCCATATAGTGCCACACGCCGTTAATCCAGACTTCCACCCATGCGTGGTTGTCATCGCAGTGGGACCACCGGGGTGCATAGCACTGCCGGGCAGGGATACCCACACTGCGCATCGCTGCCACACAGAGGACACTTTCCTCCCCACAGCGCCCAAGGGTACGGCGCATGACAGAAAGAGGGCCAAGGGTGCGGTCGTCGGCGGGGGTATAGGTGGCTTGACTGTAGCACCAATAGTTGACCGCAAGGGCAGCTTCCTCCACGGTTTTTCCTTGTACCAGGGGCAAAATCCGCTCCATGAGGGTCTTCCGGCTGCCATCTAAGCACTCGGAATTGACCCGGTGGCAAAGGACGTAGGTCATAAACACATCCTGGGGGATGGTTCGCACATATTCGATTTTTTCATAGGCTTCCAGAGATGCGGATACATAGCTCCCTATGGTTTCTACAGAGAAGGAAACTATGTCATTGGCGTGCAAATGACCGTAAAGGAATTTCAGGCACAGGCTGTAGCAAGTGTCCCTGTCTTGTAACCACTGTTCCACTTCCATGCGTTTTTCCGGATAATTGGCGATATTCTTTTCATACTGCTTTAGGATATTTTCTTCCAGCTCCGGTAAAACGGTAAAAGCCATATTTCATCACCCTTTCAGTTCCACTTCCAGCACCGTATCCACAGGATCCGGCAGAACTGGATCTACCCCCAAATCCGCAAAAACGATCTGGGGATAATCGCTGTGAACCCAACTGGTGGAAACGGGAATCTCCCAGCCGGTAGACAGCAGCCTGATCTTCTTCAAGTTCTCCCTGCGGATACCCAGAAGGGGTACAGGGCCAAGGGTGTTCTCAAACATATGGAAATAGAGGAAATTGCCCTTCTGGGTCACTCTGCCATACTCCGGCTTTTCCACAGAAGAAGCACCGCAGCCGTAGATGCTTTCTCCGTTTTTCTTCATCCATGCGCCCATCTCCCTTAGAATCTCCATGGACTCCTCCGGGATATTGCCGTGGGCATCCGGGCCCACATTGAGAATCATGTTGCCCCCTTTGGACACACATTCCACCAATTTCTTAATCAGCAGGGGAGCGGGCTTGAAATAGTGGTCACTGCCGCAGTAGCCCCAGTTATTGTTCATGGTGACGCAGGCTTCCCAAACCATAGGCTCGCCCCGGATATCCCGAATCCCATGGGGCGGGATCATTTTTTCCGGAGTCACAAAGTCCCCGTGATAGGGGGTGGGCTGACACTCTGCCAGAGAGCCGAAGCCCTCGCCGCTGACCTCCAGCCGATTGTCGATCAGCACATCCGGCTGGTAGGAGCGCACCATCTCTATGAGCTTTGTGGCTTTCCAGGTTTCGCCCCGCATATGGTTATAGGCAAAGTCAAACCACAGAATATCCAGCTTGCCGTAACCGGTGACGATTTCCCGCACCTGGGCGTGCATATAGTCCAGGTAGCGGTCAAAATCCCGGTTTTCGTTGCCATATTCCGGGTGATTTCGCATGGGGTGATAGCGGTCACCATAATGGGGATAATCCGGATGGTGCCAGTCGATCAGGGAGAAGTACAAGCCAACCTTCAGCCCCTCACCCCGGACGGCTTCTACAAAGTCCCGAACCACATCCCGCCCCAGGGGAGTATTGGTGGACTTAAAATCCGTATACCCACTGTCAAAGAGGCAGAAGCCGTCATGGTGCTTTGCCGTCATGACCACATACTGCATACCGGCCTTTTTCGCAGCCTTTGCCCATGCTTTGGGGTCGTAGCTTCTGGGGTTAAATTCCCGGAAATAGGGCAGATAATCGTCCTCTGGCATTTGCTCGTTGGAGCGCACCCATTCACCCCTGCCGGGGATGCTGTAAAGCCCCCAGTGGATGAACATTCCGAACCGAGCCTCCTGAAACCACGCAACACGGCGGCTATAGGCATCCCGATCAAATTGGTACATGGTACTTCACCTCAAATCATGGTTTTTTGTATGCGGTTAAAGCATGGGCCATTGTGCCTCTCTTTTACCGGGGCTCGTTCCCTTCCTGGAAAACCCGGATCATTTCCCCGGTCAGGCTGATTCCCTCGTCTGTATAGGGAATCGCATCTCTTTGGAACCACACAGCGGAGGAAAGCTCCGTTTCGTCCAGGGTGACTGTATCCATTTCTCCGTCCAGGTCGCAGTAGTATCCCACAGAGAGATTTCCCGCAACGCCCCAGGGCTGGCTCCTATAATAGCGGATATTTTTCACTGGCAGCCCCACTTCTTCCATGACTTCCCGGGCTACGGCTTCTTCTGCGGTTTCACCAATCTCAATAAAGCCTGCCAGAAGTCCATAGCGCTTGAAGGAGCGGCCTGCATAGGTGCTGAGCATCAGCTTGTCCCCGTGGGTCAGAGCAATGATAGCGGCAGGGGAGATTCGGGGGAAGATCATGTTTCCGCAGGCGGGGCAGCGCATCATCCGCTCTTTGCCGTCGTGAACCGTGGGCTGAGAGCAGCGACCGCAGAAGCGATTGTCCCGATACCAGCAGTAAAGATGCCATGCGGTCATCAGGGCAAAGCACAGATCCTTAGACTTAGCATCCCGCAGGGGAGGAACGGCTACATAGGAGAAGCTTTCATACTGCCCCAAACCCGCTTTGCCCAAGAACAGGAAATAACGCTTTTCCTGCATGGTGAAAACATAGCGGTAGGGCTCGTCCAGCCAGATTTCCCAGCCGTCACGCCACTGCTCTGCCTGCTCCACTGTGGGCAAGTGCAAAAAACCATCTTCATCCCGGCGCAGCAGTGCCTCGTTTCCCTGAATACAAATTGCAAAGTCCTCTTTTTGAGGGAGATAATGGCGGTACTGGTTGTCTAATGTACCGAAGGAAAGGTCTTGCAGCAAAGAAATCACTCCTGTTTTTATGATAAGGAGAGTATATCATGGATTTTTATAGGGCGCAAGGCAGAAAATGGGCGTAATTGTGGGGAAAGGAGCATATGTAAGACTGTCGCTGCGTGCCGGCAACTGTTTCAATCGGATTGCGGGATTCTGTTCCATGGGATTGCAACGGAGCGGTGTTCCTGCTATAATAAGCGTATAATTCCAAAGATATAAACAGGAGGATGATTATGGAAAATAATACCATTCGCCCCGGGGTGTACCGCCACTTCAAGGGCAAGGAATATTTGGTCATCGGTATGGCGAAGCATTCAGAGGATTTGCACCCCATGGTGGTCTATCAGGCTCTTTACGGTGAGGGTGGGCTATGGGTGCGCCCTGCGGAAATGTGGCTGGAGGAGGTTGACCGGGACGGCTACCGGGGCCCCAGGTTCCAATTTCTGCGAGAAGAGCTGTAAGCTTCTGCCAATTTTAGCAATATGAACAAAATGACGGCCTATATTTGTGCAGCATGACAAATTTCCCCCATTCTGCTCCGTATTCTTGGTTAGCTCGTCCATTGAAAATTTAGGGTTTTTCTACTATAATATGGGAATGATGGCAGGTGTGAACTATAGCATCCCTGCAAGATCCTATAAGGAGGAAAGTCCATGAAGAAAGTGATCCGCAAGCGGGAGTATGACTCTGAGACAGCCACCGTGGTAAAAAAGGTGACTGTGAGCTATCTGGGCGACCCCGCCGGTTATGAAGAAATTTTGTTCCAGACCCCTGACGGACTGTATTTTGAATATGTCCGGGGCGGCGAACAGTCCCCCCATCCCCAGGAGGACATTCAGTGCGTGGCAAAGACCAAGGTTAAGGCCTGGCTGGCTGCCCATTAAAAGACTACATCCCCGCCGATTTCGGTGGGGATGTTTGCGCTTTTAAGGCATATTTTCTTGCTGCGGAGGCTTTGCCATAGCATTTTCCCGGAGAAACAGGGAAAACAACTCCCAAAAGGTCATGCGCTCCACTGCCTCTGCGGCAAGGAGAGGCACCTGCGCCAGAATTTCTCCTCTGGATTCCAGGGTGAGCTGCCCCAATACCTGCCCCTTCTCAACCGGGGCTTTCACAGAGGGCAGAAGCTCCACAGTTCTGGTCACCCCTGATTTTAGGGCTTTGTCCATAAGGAGCTTTCCGGCACTTTGGGGCTCGGCTTGAACCTGCACCTTTTTCCCCAACTCCACCGGAACGGCAGGCAGATCTTCTTCTGTTACGGAAACCAGAGCGAAATTGGCAAAGCCGTAATCCAGAAGGGACTTGGCAGACTGAAAGCGGGCGGCAGAGGAAGGGCAGTGGAGAACCACCGCCAGCAGCTCCATGCCCTCTCTTTGGGCGCTGGCAGAAAGACAGTGACCGGCGGCAGAGGTGTAGCCGGTTTTGAGTCCCGTTGTGCCCTCATAAAACCGCACCAGCTTGTTGGTATTGGAGAGTCCAAACGCGCCGCCCCGGACAGTATCCATCCAGATGGTAGTAAACCGCTTAATATCCGGGTGGTTTTTCAGCAGCTCCCGGGACATGAGGGCGATGTCATAGGCTGTAGTCAGATGCTCCTTGGCGTTTTCCTCATCGTCTAAGCCGGTACAGTTGACGAAATGGGTGTCCTCCATGCCCAGTTCCCTGGCTCGGGCGTTCATTTTCTCCACAAAGCCTGCTTCGCTCCCGGCTAAAAACTCCGCCATGGCGCAGGCGCAGTCATTGGCGGAGGAAACGGCGATGGATTTGACCATTTCTTCCACTGTCATGGTTTCCCCCACTTTGAGATAGACCTGACTGCCGCCCTTGGCGGCGGCTGTTTCCGAGGCGGTCACCGTATCCGTCCAGGCGATGCTGCCGGAGTCAATAGCCTCCATAATGAGAAGCAAGGTCATAACCTTGGTCACACTGGCAGGGGCCAAGCGTTGCTTGGGATTGGATTCATATAAGACCTTCCCGGTTTCCACATCCATTAACACCGCAGAGGGAGCTTCCAATTTTAGGTCAACCCCCCGAACCGGGGCTATCAGCCCGCCTACCAGGGTCAATGCCAACAGCACGCAAAGTAATTTTCTTCCCATGTCCATTCCTCCCTTTCTTTGTAGGAGGATATGAGGGGTGTGGACAGCTTATGCAAAAAAGGACTGCAAAGGAAATCTCCCTTGCAGTCCGTTGTATTTAGAAATGTCTTTTACTGGGGCAGATCCTCTTCCTTGATGCGGATATGCACATCGTCCAGCTGCTTTTGTTCTACACGGCTGGGGGCGTCCATCATCAGGTCCTGTGCGGTCTTGTTCATGGGGAAGGTAATGACTTCACGGATGGATTCCTCACCGCTGAGCAGCATCACAATGCGGTCGATTCCGGGGGCGGCTCCGGCATGGGGAGGTGCACCGTAGGTAAAGGCATTGTACATAGCGGGGAACTTGGCCTTTACATTCTCCTCGCCCAGACCGACCATCTGGAATGCTTTGACCATGATCTCGGGATCGTGGTTACGGACAGCACCGGAAGCGGTTTCGTAGCCGTTACATACCAGGTCATACTGGTGGGCATTGATAGCCAGAAGCTTCTCCTGATCGCCTTCGGCATCCAGCAGAGTTTGCAGACCGCCCTGGGGCATGGAGAAGGGGTTGTGGCAGAATTCCAGTTGGCCGGATTCCTCGCCCATTTCGTACATGGGGAAGTCAACGATCCAGCAAAGAGCAAACTGCCCCTCGTCAAAGTGACCGGGCAGGCGCATACCCATGAGCTTGCGGATAACACCGGCGGTCTTCTGGGCAGCGGTCTTCTTGCCGGCAGCAAGGCAGACGAAGCTGCCGGGCTTCAGGTTCAGCCGCTGCTTCAGGCCCTCGATGCAGTCGCCCAGGAACTTGGAAATGCCGCCAACCAGTGCGCCATTTTCGTCCAGACGGAACCAGCAGGCCTTGTTAGCGGTAGTAACTTCCACATCGGCAACCAGCTTGTCGATCCACTTTCTGGTCTGGGTGAAATCGTCAACGGCAACAGCCTTAACGGTAGCACCCTCGAAGGGACCAAAGCCGCAGCCCTGCACCAGATCGGAAACGTCCTGAATTTCCAGGTCGATACGAAGATCGGGCTTGTCAGAGCCGTAACGCTCCATAGCTTCATTGAAGGGGATGTGACGGAAGGGAGCGGGGGAAACACGCTCATACTTGCCGAACTTCTGGAACACAGGGCGCAGCACTTCTTCCAGAGTGGTCAGAACATCGTCCTGAGAGGCGAACGCCATCTCCATATCCAGCTGATAGAATTCGCCGGGGGTGCGGTCTGCTCTGGCATCCTCATCACGGAAGCAGGGGGCGATCTGGAAATAGCGGTCGAAGCCTGAGGTCATTAAAAGCTGCTTGAACTGCTGGGGAGCCTGGGGCAGGGCATAGAACTTGCCGGGGTGATTCCGGGCAGGAACCAGATAGTCACGGGCACCCTCGGGGCTGGAAGCGGTGAGGATGGGGGTGGTGATCTCCAAAAAGCCCTTGTTGGTCATGCGCTTGCGGATCTCGGCAACCACATTGCAACGCAGGATAATATTGTTCTTTACAGCGGGGTTGCGCAGATCCAGATAGCGGTACTTCAGACGGACATTCTCATCTGCATCCCGGCTCTTGTTGATTTCAAAGGGAAGCTGATTGTGGCGGCACTTGCCCATAACAGTGATGGACTGGGGGACCACCTCGATCTCACCGGTGGGCAGCTTGGGGTTCTTGCTTTCCCGCTCCCGGACAGTGCCGGTGACCTGAATGGTGGATTCTTTGTTGATGCCCTTGACAATACGCATCATTTCTTCGGTTTCTACCACGATCTGGGTGGTGCCGTAGAAGTCCCGCAGGACGATGAAGGCGAAGTTTGCGCCGACTTCACGGACATTCTCCATCCAACCGGCAAGGGTGACTTCCTGACCGGCGTTGCAGAGCCGCAGCTCGCCGCAGTTGTGAGTTCTGGACTGGAACATATGGATTTCCTTCCTTCTATTAAAAAGTTTGGGTTATTTTCTCATAAAGAGGGGAAAAAGTCAATGCGGAGGAAAGGGGAGAAGATAGAAAATTTGGCCTTTTGTGTGCCTTGCAGGCGCAATCAAAGAGAAGCTTAATATCTCCGCTTCGCCAAAGGCTGGGAGTTCTCTTGGGCTTCCAGCAAGGAAACCAGAATACTGTTGCTCACCAGAAAGCCTCTGGGGGTCAGCCGCCAGCGTCCGTTATCCAACACAGCCAGTTCCTGATCCGCATAGCGGCGCATCAGCTGCTCAATAGGCTCAAAGGGAAGCAGGAACCGGGCAGCGTACTCCTGGGCTTCAATGCCTTCGGTGGTACGCAGCCGCAGCATGAGGTATTCTCCTGCCCGCTCTCTGGCAGGAACTTCCTGACAGTCGGTCAGGATGGAGCCGCCTTTTTTCATGGCTTCCACATAACCCCGCACATCCGGGGCAATGGTGAACCGCTTTCCTGCAAAATCCGAGGAAGCGCCGGGGCCAAAGCCCAAATACTCGCCACCTGTCCAGTATTTCAGGTTATGCTTGGAGCGAAGACCACGGCGGGCGAAGTTAGAAATTTCATACTGGGCATAGCCGTGATCCTTTAAGATTCGCACAGCGGCAATATACATATCTGCCTGCGCATCATCGTCAGGAAGATTGGCGGCCTCTTTGTAGCTCCAAAGGGGTGTGCCTTCTTCGACCTTGAGGCCATAGCAGCTCATATGCTCCGGGGCTAATTTCAGCACGTTGGTCAGAGTTTCCTGCCAGTCGTACAGGTTCTGCCCAGGTAGGCCGTAGATCAGATCCAGAGAGATGTTGCCAAAGCCCATATCCCTTGCCAGCTTCACGGCCTGCACTGCCTGCCGGTAGTTGTGGGGTCTTCCCAGCTTTTTCAGCAGCTCGTCGTTGTCCGTCTGCACACCAAGAGAAATGCGGTTGAAGCCCTCGGCCTTTAGTCTGCGCAGGAGCTTTTCCGTGACGGAATCCGGGTTCGCTTCAAAAGTGATCTCAGCGTCCGCAGCCACATCAAAGCGGCGGCGAATGGAGGTCATGATCCTGGTCAGCCCTTCCCAGCCTAAGAAGGAGGGGGTGCCGCCGCCGAAGTATACGGTATCTACCCGGTAGTTGGGAGCGAGGGCCCCCGCTTCCTTGATGTGATCGCAGACCGCATCCAAATAGTCTTCTACCAGCCTGCGCTCCTTGGGGCCGCCAAGGGAATAGAAGTCGCAGTATTCGCACTTACTGCGGCAAAAGGGAACATGAATATAAATTCCCAGGGGTATTTTGTTGTTTTTTGCTCTTGTTGCCATAAAACCTCCCCACACCTGTTGAATCGGTGTTGGTTCTGCTTGGTTTAGAGATGCCCTTTAATCTTCATCCAGCTTCAGCACTGCCATAAATGCCTCACTGGGAACGGCTACTGTGCCGAAGGTGCGCATCCGCTTTTTGCCTTCCTTCTGCTTTTCCAGCAGCTTTTTCTTTCTGGTGATGTCGCCGCCGTAGCACTTGGCGAGGACGTCCTTCCGCAGAGCCTTAATGGTCTCACGGGCAATGACCTTGCCGCCAATGGCTGCCTGCACAGGAATTTCAAACATCTGGCGGGGGATGTTCTCCTTCAGCTTTTCGCAGATCTTTCTGGCTCTGGGATAGGCATTATCCGCAAAGAGGATAAAGCTGAGAGCATCCACCACATCGCCGTTGAGAAGAATATCCAGCTTCACCAGCTTGGAGGGGCGGTACTCGTCCAGCTCATAGTCCAGAGAGCCGTAGCCACGGGTTCTGGATTTCAAAGCATCGAAGAAGTCGTATATAATTTCGTTCAAGGGCATCTGGTAGTGCAGCTCCACACGGGTGGCATCCAGATAGACCATATCCTTAAACTCGCCCCGGCGGGAGGTGCAAAGATCCATGATGTTGCCCACATACTCCTGGGGCGCCATTAAGCTGGCCTTTACATAGGGTTCTTCTGCCAGCTCGATCTCCGCAGGGTCGGGGTAGTTCAGGGGGTTGTCCACCATGAGAACAGTACCATCGGTCTTGGTGATGCGGTAGACAACGTTGGGGGCGGTGGTAATGAGATCCAGATTGTATTCCCGCTCCAACCGCTCCTGAATGATCTCCATGTGCAGAAGTCCCAGGAAGCCGCAGCGGAAGCCAAAGCCCAGGGCAATGGAGCTTTCCGGCTCATAGGTCATGGAGGCATCGTTTAATTTCAGCTTTTCCAGGGCTTCTCGGAGATCCTGATACTTAGAGCCGTCAGCAGGGTATACGCCGGAGAATACCATAGGCTGCACGGAGCGGTAGCCGGGGAGGGCTTCTGCGGCAGGCCGGGCGGCTTCTGTAATGGTATCGCCTACGGCAGTATCAGAAACAGTCTTAATAGAGGCGGTGAGATAGCCGACCTCGCCTGCGCCCAATTCCGCTGTGGGCTGCAAACCAAGGGGCTGCATAGTGCCAACCTCCACTACCTTGTAAACCGCCCCGGTAGCCATCATTTTTACATCCATACCGGGACGGATGGCACCTTCCTTCACCCGGAGGTAGACGATGACGCCACGGTAGGAATCGTACTGGCTGTCGAAGATCAGGGCTTGCAGCGGGGCATTTCGGTCCCCTTCGGGGGCCGGGATGTCAGAAACGATCCGCTCCAAAACAGCACGGATGTTAATGCCGTTTTTGGCGGAGATTTCCGGGGAATCCTCGGCAGGAACGCCGATGATATCTTCAATTTCGGCCTTGACCTCGGCGGGGCGGGCGGCGGGCAGGTCGATTTTGTTAATGACCGGCACAACCTCCAACCCGGAGTCAATGGCAAGGTAGGTGTTGGCCAGGGTCTGGGCCTCTACGCCCTGAGAGGCATCCACCACCAAAACCGCACCCTCGCAGGCAGCGAGAGAGCGGGAAACCTCATAGTTAAAGTCCACATGACCGGGAGTATCGATGAGGTTTAAGTCATATGTGACACCGTCATCGGCAGTATATTTCATGCGCACGGCACGGGCCTTAATGGTAATGCCCCGTTCCCGCTCCAAATCCATGGAGTCTAAGATCTGGTCGGACATTTCCCGCTGGTCAATGGCATTACATTCCTCCAGCAGACGGTCTGCCAGAGTGGATTTGCCATGGTCAATGTGGGCAACGATGGAAAAATTACGAATTTTGGAAAGCTCTGTCAATGTGTTTCACCTCGTGGGATTACGGAAAAATTCCTGTAATCTCAGTATCGTGCAAATGATCCTATTTGCAAATTTCTGGGGAGAAAGAGCCGCCGCAGCGCGGCGGCTCCTTTGGAATAAAAATCAATTTAATGCAAGTGCAGACGGTATGGAATTGGTTGCTTCCGAAAGACCGCTGATGCTGCGACGCACCAAGGCTCCCTTGTGTAAAGGGAGCTGTCAGCGTAGCTGACTGAGGGATTGCTTTACAGCAACATCAATATACTGACAGACTCCCTCAAAATTGCGGGTAACCTCGTTGTTGGGTATTCGGATTACAGACAGCCCATACTGTTGCAGATAACGGGTTCTTTGAGCATCCTTTTCCATTCCGGAATCTTCATAATGCTGTGAACCATCCAGTTCGATGACCAATTTTGCTTCAGCACTATAGAAATCGGCGATGTATTTTCCCAACACTTTCTGTCTGGAGAACTTTACAGGATAACCTCTCAAAAAATCATACCAGAGATGTCGTTCCTCTTTGGTCATATTTTTTCGGAGCATTTTAGCAACCGGCACAATTTTTTTGTTGTGCTTGTACTCCAAAACAATCCCTCCGTCTCGCCTGCGGCGAGCCACCTCCCTTTACACAAGGGAGGCTTGGGTGCTGCCGCACCATTGCATTCAGGCGAAATTTCACTGCATAAATGCAGCTTATTTGCATTTATGCCAAAGCGCAGGTGATAATAGCCATCTTGTAGACCTCGTCGGCATTGCAGCCACGGCTCAGGTCGTTGATGGGGGCGTTCAGACCCTGCAGGATGGGGCCGTAGGCTTCGTAGCCGCCCAGTCTCTGGGCGATCTTGTAGCCGATGTTGCCGGCTTCGATGCAGGGGAATACGAAGGTGTTGGCATAACCGGCAACGGGAGAGCCGGGGAACTTCAGCTGACCGACCTCGGGAGCAACAGCGGCGTCGAACTGCATCTCGCCGTCAATAGCCAGCTCGGGAGCCATTTCCTTGGCAACGATGGTAGCATCGTGGCTCAGCTTGACAGTGCCGCCCTTGCCGGAGCCGTTGGTGGAGAAGCTCAGCATAGCGACCTTGGGGTCAATGCCGAATACCTTGGCGGTCTTGGCGGTCTCGATGGCGACTTCGGCCAGCTTCTGGGCAGCGGAAACAACAACGTTGCCGTCCTTGTCCAGAGTGTCTTCGTAGCTCAGGTTGATGGCGCAGTCGCCCATGGCGATCTTTTCTTCGCCTCTGACCATGATGAAGCAGGAGGAAACCAGATGGGCGCCCTTCTTGGTCTTAACCAGCTGCAGAGCAGGACGGACGGTATCAGCGGTGGAGTAGGTAGCGCCGCCCAGGAGAGCATCAGCATAGCCCATCTTCACCAGCATGGTGCCGAAATAGTTGCCCTTGGACAGAGCAGCCTTGCACTCCTCGGGAGCCATCTTGCCCTTGCGGAGCTCAACCATCTTCTCGACCATGGCATCCATGCCGGGGTAGGTGGCAGGATCCAGGATCTCTACGCCTTCAATGTTGAAGCCGCCCTTGGCAGCATTGGCCTTAACTTCTTCTACATTGCCCACCAGGATGGGGGTCAGGAAGCCGCCTTCTACCAGACGGGCAGTGGCTTCCAGAATACGGGCATCGTGGCCTTCGGTGAAAACGATCTTCCGGGGGTTGGCTCTCAGGGTCTCGATCATAGCGTTAAACATGGTAAATTTTCCTCCCAAAATATGTTTTTATTCTTGTGTGGGCATACATACCCAATAATACAGGGTAATTATACAATGAACTTCCCGTTTTCACAAGTATTATTTGGAGATTTTTTCATTTTTTCCGGTTTCTTGGGATAAGGTGCAGTTAAGGCTGTGGCGTTTTTAACGCTAAATTCCAATTTAGCGAGCTGTTTTCGATAGACGGCTGTAGGGGCCGGATATATCCGGCCCGGCGGAAAAGTTTGAAAAACAGCACCATTTAGGGCGAATTCGTACAAATTTGCAGTGCGGAACGGGCCGGATGTATCCGGCCCCTACAAAGGGTGTATCCCATACTCCCCGACA
>JAZQXK010000058.1:0-5468 GCA_045632785.1 Faecousia sp. | reverse complement strand
CACAATCCCTCAGTCACGCTGTTCGCGTGACAGCTCCCTTTCACAAGGCTGCGCCCGCAGGCGCGTGCAGAGCGCAACCGCCGAAGGCGGCTCTTAGCGCGGAGCTGAGCCTTGGGTGCTGCCGCACCAGTGCAACCCATAAGTTCGTAAGATAAACAGGAATTTGCCTATTTAACGGCACCTGTCCCCGGGTGTCCCTACGGCAGTTAAGGCAACTTGGCATATAAATTACATTTCCCCCTTGTAACTGCGCCCTATCCCCATTATAATAAAGAAAAACACGAACCCTGAGGTGATGGAAATGATCCTTGCCATTCTTGGCGGGGGCGCATCGGGCATGATGGCTGCTCTTGCCGCTTCCCAAAATCCTTCCTGTGAAATTCATATTTTTGAACGGCAGAATCGGGTGGGCCGCAAGCTCCTGGCTACAGGTAACGGCCGCTGTAATCTATCCAACAGCCATGCAGCCCCGGGCCGCTATTATGGCGCTGATCCGGATTTCGTTGCCCCCGCTTTTCGCCATATGGATTTTGAAAAGACCATGGCCTTTTTTGAAAGACTGGGCCTGTCTATAGTAGAGGAAGAGTCGGGACGGGTCTACCCCTGGTCAGACCAGGCAGGCAGCGTGGTGGATGTGCTGCGCTTTGCTCTGGACAAGGAAAACATCATCTTGCACACCGGCTGGGAGGTTTCCAAGGTCAAGAAGGCAGAGGGGGGCTTCCGTCTGGAAAGCCGGGAAGAGAGCTTCTTCTGCCACCGCATGATCGTTGCCTGCGGCGGTCTTGCCGGCACAGCGCTGGGCGGCTCTATGTCCGGTTATCAGATTCTCAGAAGCCTGGGACATAAGTGCAGCCGCCTCCGGCCTGCTCTGGTGCAGCTAAAGTCCGGCTATCCCCGTTGCGCCTCACTCAAGGGTGTCCGGGCGGTGTGCGCCCTGGAGCTTCGCTTTAACGGAAAAGCCCTTTTACAGAACCGGGGTGAGGTGCAGTTTACCCAGTACGGCCTCAGTGGGCCAGCTATCTTTGAAATTTCCCGCCATGTCTGCACAGAGCCGGGCACATGGGAGTGCGCTCTGGATGTCCTTCCTAAGAAGACAGAGCAGGAGATCCTTGCCCATCTTCATGCCCGGCAGGAGCAGTGCCCAGGCCTGGAGGCTGCGGAGCTGCTCACCGGCACAGTCCACAACCGACTGGGTAAGGTTCTTGTGCAGGAGGCCGGAATCTCTCTGAATGCCCCCATGGAAACACTTTCCTCCGGGGAACTGAAGTGTCTGGCACAGCTTTGTAAAAACTACATTTTCTCCATTACCGAGCCTATGGGTATGGATAGCGCCCAGGTCACGGCAGGCGGCATTTTAACCGCTGATTTTGACCCCAACACCGTGGAAAGCCGCTTGTGCCCCGGCCTTTTCGCCTGCGGAGAGGTGCTGGACATCGACGGTGACTGCGGCGGCTTTAATCTCCAATGGGCGTGGTCTTCGGGTCATCTGGCAGGCTGCGCTGCCGGGGAGGTAGCCCTATGATTCGGATTCGGGATATTTCTATGCCCCCCGGCTTTACGACACATCAGCTTCAAAAGACTGCGGCACGGCTCATCGGGGTGCGCCCCGAGGATTTTACCGCCTTTTCTCTGGTGCGAAAATCGCTGGATGCCCGAAAAAAGGAGAGTATCCAGTGGGTTTGCACCGTAGACATTGCCCTATCCGGGGATGAAGCCCGGGCTTTGCGGCGAGGCGGCTCTAAAGTAAGTGCCGCCCCTTCCTATCATTACGATCTGCCCCGACCAGCCCGAAAGCCCAAACACCGGCCTGTGGTGGTGGGCTTCGGCCCTGCGGGGATGTTTGCGGCCCTGGTTCTGGCGGAGGCAGGTCTAAAGCCCCTTGTTTTGGAACGGGGCTGCGATGCCCAAAGCCGCCATGAAAAGGTGGCCCGCTTCTGGAAAACAGGGGAGCTGGATACCCGGAGCAATGTGCAGTTCGGTGAGGGGGGTGCCGGTACTTTTTCTGATGGCAAGCTGAACACCGGCACCAACGATCCAAGAAACCGCTGGGTTTTGGAGCAGCTTGTGCGCTTCGGCGCCCAGGAGAATATTTTGTACGATGCCAAGCCCCATGTGGGAACAGATGTGCTGCTTCATGTGGTGCAGCGCCTTCGCCATCGGGTGACAGAGCTGGGGGGCGAGGTGCGCTTCCTCTCCCGGCTCACGGATCTGCACACCGCAGACGGACAGCTCCACGCCATTACTATAGAAACCTCTACAGGGACAGAAAAGATCCCCTGTGACCGCCTGATTTTAGCCATTGGCCACAGTGCCAGAGATACCTTCCGAATGCTGCAAAGCAAGGGACTTTTCTTAGAACCCAAGCCCTTTGCCATGGGTGTTCGCATTGAGCATTTGCAGTCCTGGGTCAATGGCAGCCAGTATGGCAATCCCACTCCCGGCAACCTTCCCCCGGCAGATTATAAGCTGTTTCACCATCTGGGGGACAAGACAGTGTACTCCTTCTGTATGTGTCCAGGTGGGTTTGTGGTGGCTGCCGTCTCGGAAGAAGGGGGCATCGTTACCAACGGCATGAGCTATTCCGGGCGAAACGGACGCAATGCCAATTCAGCCCTTCTGGTATCCCTGAATCCCAAGGACTTCCCCTATGAGGGGGTCTTCGGGGGTATGCGGTGGCAGGAGGAACTGGAAAGGAAAGCCTATGTCATGTCCAATTCCTACTGCGCTCCTTGTCAGAGGGTGGAGGACTTCCTGCAAAGAAGGAAGACAACCCGCTTCGGGGATGTACTGCCCAGCTATGCCCCGGGGGTTTTCCAAGGGGAGCTGCACAGCCTCCTGCCCGAGGTCATCACCGCTCCCATGGAAGCAGGCATTTTAGCCCTTTCTAAAAAGCTTTCCTGTTTCGCAAATTCCGATGCCCTTTTGACCGGCCCGGAAACCAGAAGCTCCTCTCCTGTGCGGATTCTCCGGGGAGAGGACAAGCAATCCAACTTGAAAGGACTCTACCCCGCAGGAGAAGGGGCAGGCTATGCCGGCGGCATTTTGTCCGCTGCAACCGACGGCATCCGCTGCGCCGAGGCCCTGATCGCCTCCTTGGGTGAAAGATAAAGATACAGCCCCCATTTTTCAAAGATTTCAGGAGGAATGGGGGCTGCCTGTAAACAATTTGTGAACGAAGCAACCAAATAAAGTATTTTCCGTCTTTAAGGGTAAAGGAGCAAAACACAAAGATAGCTGTGGGTTGGAGAGGTTTTCAATCTTAATGAAAGCTGCTTCCTTCATCCCATAGCCCACCCCAAAAACTCTTTAGGAGGATATGACCATGAAAAAGAATCTGACTGTAACCGCCCTGTGCCTTTTTGCTGCCTGCGCACTGCTCTTTACCGGCTGCACAGGAAGACTCTCCGGAGAGATTCCCGACTCCAAGCGCCCCAACGAAACCTCCGCTGCCCCGGAGGACACCATTTCCAAGGACGGACAAACCCTCTCTGCTGTAGATCCCATGACGGAAGTTACCGAGCCGGGTACTGATCCCTGGGGCCTTGCCCCTCTTGAGCCCACAGAAGGCGTGGTCTTATTTCCGGGGGAGGGCGCTCACACCGAACCGGGTCTGATCTCCAAATTCGCCTTCCAGGAGCTTCGTGTGCAGAACCTTGGGGCTAACCGGATGAAATTCCTGATTTCCAAGTATATGCCTGCTCCCGGAAGCCTTTCCACCTTGTCCTTTGTGCATATTACCAACGGCGATTCCTTGAAGGCCTTTATTCAGGAAGTGGATTCCGATGTGTTTGAGGGAGCCTGTGCCCCTTACGATGCCGACTTCTTCTCTCAGTACGATCTGATCGTTATTCCCCGCATGACCAACACCGGCTCTTTGCGGCATTCCGTGGAACTGGTGAAGGATAATGGGGAACTGCGGGTATCCGTAGGTGTCACCGAGCCGGAATACAGCACCCAGGTTATGACAAGCTGGCTCCTGGTGGTGCCTGTAGCAAAAGCGGACACACAGGCATTGGAGATTGTTGTGGGTATGGATAATGCCGCCGATCTGCCTATACCCACAGTGGGGTTTGGGAAGCTGGGGTAAGGCACCTTCGGTGCAGTGAAATTCGCCCTGTGGGCGAGTGAAATAGCTACGCTGTGAAATATTTGCTTCGCAAATGTAAAGGGGCGAATTTCATTTCACATCGAACGGAGCCGCAGGCGGCGTGAGATATTTCACAATTTTCGCAAGAAAATTATTTCACATTCACCGAAGGTGAATATTTCACTAAATCCAAGAGTTGTAATTTTGACCTATGACCACATCCTCATAGGTCAAAAATGCAACCTATGCCAAAAAGCCTTGTTTTACATGGCTTTTTGTCGTTTTGGAGGAAAAAAACTGAGAAAAATACAACTTTTTGCAAACTGACGGGCTTTGAGTTCTCGGCAATATCGTACCTTTGATATTATTCATCGTTTCCTATTTATTGATATATGTGTTGACATCCAAAGGCTTTTCTGTTATAATAAATAAAAAAGAGGAGGTACAGGCGTGGAATATATTAGATTGATGACCCATAACGTTTGGAATAAAAATACCAACTCTCCGGAGTGGGCAGAAAAAGGAGAAGATTGCTCTGCTGAGGCTCGTGTCGGCGGGCTGCTTCGCGTATATCGAGAGACCATTCCCGATGTCATCGGTGGACAGGAGGTATCCGCATTGATGGCGGATCTTTTGAAAGAAGGGCTTTCTGCGGATGGCAAAAATTATACGCTGATCTGGGGGCGCTACACTCCGATTTTTTATCGCTCGGATAAGCTGGAGCTGCTTGACTCCGAATTCGCTACCTATCCCGAAAAAATCCCGGGCTTTGACGGGATTTTTAATGATGCGCGTTCGAAGTCCTGGAATCTTGGCGTTTTCCGCATCAAAGCAAACGGAGAGAAATTCATTTTTGTAACCACACATCTTTGGTGGAAAAAATCCCCGAACGATGCAACCTCCTTCGGAAATAATCAATATCTGATCGGCTCGGATGAGGCGAGAGAGTATCAGATTGCCTCGGTTTTGGAAAAAATCGCAAAATATCGGGAAAAGTATCATTGTCCCGCCGTGCTTGTTGGGGACATGAACTGCCCGTATCCTTCCTTGGCGATGAAGTACGTTCGATCCAATGGATTTCGCCATGCACATGATATCGCGAGCGAATATGCCGAGGAATCAGTTGGCTATCACTATTGTTTTTCTGACGGATATGAGACGAAGTATTATGACAGGCCCTTTGAAACCGCCATTGATCATATTTATGTAATTGGAGAAAATGATGGAGCTGTAAAGCGTTTTGAACGGTACTCGCCGGAGTATTATTACTCTATTTCAGATCATTCCCCTGCGTATATTGATATAGAACTTTAAATTGCATAGTTGAAATTTCGTACTGTAATTACGACAAAAAGCAGACCGCGTAGGCGTTGTGTCCTTA
>JAZQXK010000057.1:0-1927 GCA_045632785.1 Faecousia sp. | reverse complement strand
GAAAATCTATCAGGTAGAAGATTCTGTAAAGCAGATTACGCGGCAGATCCTGTTTGCGTATGCACTGGTTGCACCCTTCAAAATCCAGAACATGATCGTTGGCGGCGGCATCCTTCGCAGCGGAGGAAAGACCAAATATGTCATGTACATCGATCTGATCGGAACCTGGATCTTCGGAGTTCCCCTTGGCTTGCTGTCTGCTTTTATCTGGAATCTTTCCATTCCCTACGTTTATTTCATTCTGTCTCTGGAAGAGTGTGTCCGGTTTGCAATCACATTGGTGATTTTTAAGAGCAGAAAATGGATGAATGTTCTGGATGCAACGTCTTGAATGTGGCAATGATGGTTCCCAAAATATGTTTCCCATATTCGCTGACCTTCGCCAATATAGAGGCAAGTGTTGCGATTATGGCAAACAGCAGTACAAAGACAAAACGTATACAAGATTACCTACTACAAATTGGATTTATCGAAATATTCGTTCAATCTCGTTAGTCGAATTTATCGCTATAAACAGAAAAAAGCAAGAGAATGGAAAGAAGCTGAAACTTCTTTCCATTCTCATACATCTCGTAATGCTCGTACCTTTAAGGCTTGCCCTTAAGGGTACGATGCGTTACTGGCGTTTTTTTATCTCGGTGCTTGTAATTTTTTTCCTTCTTCGCTATAATATAGCCAACCTATTTTGGAGTGATCCCTATGGCGAAAAACACCATCAACTGGGAAGACATCGGTAGAAATGTACAGGACATTGTTGACCACGCGATTTCTTCTCATGATTATCAGAAGCTGAATCAGACCATCCGGCAGGCGGTTGATCGGGCAATGGATGCGGGAGAAGAAGCAGTCCGTAAGGTTGTAGACAATACTGTCTCTAGAAACCAGCCCTCTCAGCCTGCGCAGAGTGTGAAAAAGCCGGATTTGAGCGTTTATTATGCGCCTACCGGAGGCAAAACGGCTCTGAGCATTGTAAAAATTGTGGGCGGAAGTCTGATGGGGGTTGTTTGCGCATCCTTACTGACAGCCTCCGCTGTGATTGGAATGTTTTTATCCGGTGAATCTTTCCTTCCTGCCATCGCGCTGCCTTTGTTGGCAGTCGGTGCACTGCTGATCAGCAGCGGCGTGTCGGGATTGAAAAGAATCAATCGCTTTAAACGGTATCGGAAACTATTGGGTCAAAAGACCTACTGCTCGCTGGAAAAACTTGCCCGGGGCATTGGACAAAGTGTGAAATATGTCCGGAGGGATGTGCGTAAGCTTCTTGAAGGCGGCTATTTTCTGGAGGGGCACCTGGATAAGGAAGAATCCAATCTGATCATCACAGAGGAAACCTACCAGCTATTTGAACGCAGCAGACTGCAGCTGGAGCAGAGCCAGCAAGAGGCTAAACAAGTTGCCAAAGAAGCAAAGCAGAAGAAAACAGTATCTTCCCAGCTACCCGAAGTGCGGGAAGTTCTGGATAAAGGCAACGCCTTCATCGCGGAAATCCGCAGATGCAATGATCTGATTCCTGGATTTGAAATCTCGGAAAAGATATCCCGGATAGAACTGATCGTACAGCGGATCTTTGAGCGTGCTGCTTCTCATCCTGAAATTATTCCGGATCTGAAAAAGATGATGGACTATTATCTTCCCATGACTGTGAAGCTTCTGAATGCTTATGCGGATATGGATGCCCAGCCGGTACAGGGAGAAACCATCCGGGCCTCAAAACATGAAATTGAGCAGACCCTGGATACCCTGAATCTGGCCTTTGAAAAGCTGCTGGATTCCGTTTTTGAAGACACAGCACTGGATGTGTCCAGTGATATTTCTGTCCTGCAGACTCTACTGGCCCAGGAAGGGCTGACGGAAGACGGTCTTAGCCAGATTAAGAAACAAAGACGAGGAGAAACGTTATGAGCGGTGAATATAATTTTGACGAAGT
>JAZQXK010000056.1:0-3339 GCA_045632785.1 Faecousia sp. | reverse complement strand
GAGTATGGGATCCACCCTTTGTAGGGGCCGGATACATCCGGCCCGTTCCGCACTGCAAATTTGTACGAATTCGCCCTAAATGGTGCTGTTTTTCAAACTTTTCCGCCGGGCCGGATATATCCGGCCCCTACAGCCTTCTATCGAAAACGGCCCGATAAATTGGAATTTATATTCCGCAGTCATTCTCCCCTTGGGGAATCTCCTTTTCCAGGGACTTCTTCAAATACTGCCCGGTAAAGCTGCCCTCCGTTCGGGCAACCTCCTCCGGTGTGCCGGTAGCGACGATTCTGCCACCGCCGTCGCCCCCCTCAGGGCCAAGGTCGATGATATAGTCGGCACACTTGATCACATCCAGATTGTGTTCGATCACCAGAACCGTGTTGCCCGCCTCCACCAGAATTTGCAGCACATCGATGAGCCGATGAACGTCAGCGGTGTGCAGACCCGTGGTAGGCTCGTCCAGAATATAAATGGTAGAGCCGGTGGCATGGCGAGCCAGCTCTGTTGCCAGCTTCACACGCTGAGCCTCGCCCCCGGAAAGGGTGGTGGAGGACTGCCCCAGCTTGATATACCCCAGACCCACATCCACAAGGGTCTGGATTTTTCTTGCAATTTTGGGAAGATTCTCAAAGAAAACTACGGCTTCGTGGGCGGTCATATTGAGAACCTCGGAGATGTTCTTGCCCTTGTACCGCACTTCCAGAGTTTCCCGGTTGTACCGCTGCCCATGGCAGACCTCGCAGGGCACATACACATCGGGCAGGAAGTGCATTTCAATCTTGACTAAGCCATCACCGGCGCAGGCTTCGCAGCGGCCTCCCTTGACGTTGAAGGAGAAGCGGCCGGTGGAGTAGCCTCTGGCCTTAGCCTCGGCGGTAGCAGCAAAAAGGTCGCGGATGTCGCTGAACAGACCCGTGTAGGTGGCTGGGTTGGAACGGGGGGTGCGCCCAATGGGGCTCTGGTCAATGGCAATGACCTTGTCCAGATGCTCCAGACCGTGAATCTGGTCAAATTCTCCGGGACGGGTTCGTGCCCGGTTCAGCTTAGCAGCTAAGACCTTGTAAAGCACCTCGTTGACCAGGCTGGACTTACCGGAACCGGAAACACCGGTGACGCAGGTAAATGTGCCCAGGGGAATGGAAACGTCCAAATTTTGCAGGTTGTGTTCTCGTGCTCCGGTGATGGTAAGCTGATGGCCGTTGCCCTGCCGCCTTCTGGCAGGAATAGGGATCTTCTTCACACCGGAGAGGTACTGTCCGGTGAGGGAACGGGGGCAGGCGATGATGTCTTCCAAAGTGCCGCTGGCCACGATCTCGCCTCCGTGAATACCCGCTTCCGGGCCTACATCCACAATGAAATCCGCTTCCCGCATGGTGTCCTCGTCGTGCTCCACCACGATCAGGGTATTGCCCAGGTCACGCAGGTGCTTCAAGGTAGCAAGAAGCTTGTGATTGTCCCTCTGGTGCAGGCCAATGGAAGGCTCGTCCAGAATATATAGAACCCCCATAAGGGAAGAACCGATTTGGGTGGCAAGACGGATTCTTTGGCTTTCGCCGCCGGAGAGTGTGCCAGCCCCACGGCTGAGGGTCAGGTATTGCAGGCCCACATCCATGAGGAAGCGCAGCCGCTCCAAAATTTCCTTGCGAATGGGCTGGGCGATGATGGCGCCGTTGCCCTCTAAAACAAGCCTCTCCGTAAAGTCCAGAGCCTTGGCAACAGTGAGCCGGCAGAAATCAGCCAGACCCATGCCCCCAACGGTGACGGCTCGTGCCATGTCAGACAGTCTGTCCCCGTGACACCGGGGGCAGGGAGAACTGGACATACATTCCTCCAGCTCCTTCCGCACCGCATCGGAGGGGGTTTCCTTAAAGCGGCGCTCCACATTGTTCAAAATACCCTCGAAGGGCTGCTCCAAAACGCCGCTGCCGTTGCCCCGGTTGTAGGTCATGCGCAGCTTTTCTCCCTTGGTGCCGTAGAGAATGACCTCCTTGGCCTCTGGGGAGAGAGTTTCGTAAGGCTCTGTGAGAGAAAAGTGGTACTTCTTCGCCAGGGCTTCAAAATACATTCGGAAGATAGAGTCAGAGCGGACAGAGTTCCACCCAGAGAGCTGAATTGCTCCCTCCCAAATGGATTTGCTGGGGTCGGGGATCACCAGAGCGGGATCGGCAACCAACCGGAAGCCCAAGCCGGAGCACTCCGGGCAAGCGCCGTAGGGGGTGTTGTAGGAGAACATCCGGGGTTCTAAGGAAGAAAGGCTGATGCCGCAGTCCGGGCAGGCGTAGTTCTGAGAGAACTCCAAATCCCGGTTTTTCTCAGGAAGGTGTACAATGACCAAGCCCTCAGCCTGGGCGCAGGCGGTTTCCAGAGAGTCCGCCAGACGGCGGCGCAGATCGGGCCGCAGCACAAGGCGGTCTACTACCAGCTCAATGGTGTGCTTTTTGTTCTTTTCTACGGGGATATCCTCGTTCAGGTCGTACAAAATGCCGTCCACCCGAACACGGGAGAAGCCGGACTTCTGGGCGTCGGTGAGGACCTTCTTATGCTCACCTTTTTTGCCCCGAATCACGGGAGCGAGGATGATAAACTTGGTGCGCTCAGGAAGGCTCATCACCTGATCTACGATCTGGTCAATGGTCTGCCTGCGAATTTCTCTGCCGCACTTGGGACAGTGGGGCACGCCCACTCTGGCCCAAAGAAGGCGCAGGTAGTCGTAAATTTCCGTAACCGTGCCTACCGTAGAACGGGGGTTTTTGGAGGTGGTCTTCTGATCGATGGAAATGGCGGGGGAGAGACCGTCGATGGAGTCCACATCGGGCTTGTCCATCTGCCCTAAAAACTGCCGGGCATAAGAAGAAAGGGACTCTACATACCGCCGCTGACCCTCGGCATAGATGGTATCGAAGGCCAGAGAGGACTTACCGGAACCGGAAAGGCCGGTAAAGACCACCATTTTATCTCGGGGGATGGTAAGATCGATATTTTTTAGGTTGTTCTGCCGTGCCCCTCGGATCACCAGCTCGTCTTTCATAGAAACCTCCAGGGATCACAAAGACCTGTGACCCTCCTTGCATATTAGAATATTTGTTCTAGTATAGCACAAAATCGCCCTAAAAGCAAGGACGATTTCGGTGGCAATATTTTGTTGCGGTATAAAACAGCAGAGGATGGGGAACAGACCGCAGCGGGCCAACCGGGAGAGGTAAATTCCTGTTTATCTTACGAACCGATGGGTTGCACTGGTGCGGCAGCACCCAAGGCTCAGCTCCGCGCTAAGAGCCGCCTTCGGCGGTTGCGCTCTGCACGCGCCTGCGGGCGCAGCCTTGTGAAAGGGAGCTGTCA
>JAZQXK010000055.1:0-3566 GCA_045632785.1 Faecousia sp. | reverse complement strand
TTTTTGCACCGATTTTTAAGGCAAAACCCTTCGTTTCCCGTGTTATCGGCAATGCCTATCAAGGAATTGGTGCCCGGCTGGGGCATGCCCCAGCCCTACAATGGGGTTCCCTAAACTGCCCGATAAACCAAAATTTACGGAATCACGCTCCACCGTCAACTCCCCTACAAAATTCCTGCCGCTTTCATGGCTCTGCACAGCACCACCAGGGTTCTGGTCAGTTCATAGCTCAGATGCAGACCCCTGCCGTCCCCCTGAAGATACCCTTTTTCCATCAGTTCCCCTATCTCCGCTTTCGCCCAGGCAGGAACATCCTCCAGCTTTTCATAAAGCCCTGGTCGTTCCTCCTTCGGGGCTTCTTCGGGAGTAGGCTCTTTCGTTTCTTCCAACCACATAGCCACAGCTTCCCGAAAGTCATCCATGGTCAGGCCAAACTCTCCCAGCCAGTGCCCAATGTCGCAGTGATCCGAGGCAATTCCCAGCTTGTTTCCCTCCGCATGATCTATGACTACCCCGGTTTCTCTTGGATCCAATCCAAACTCCCGGCAAAGATTGGCAGTCACCTCTGCAGCCAAGGTATATACTGCCTGAAAATAAGCCCTGTCCTTTCGGTCATCCTCACAGATCTCAATGGAAATATGGGTATCATTGCCGCTTTTGCCGCAGTGCCAGCCACGCATATCCCAGGGAAGGGTCTGATAGCAGGCTACAGAGCCGTCAGCCAGCCTTCCAATAAAGGCATGGACGCACACATTGCGGCTCATAGGCTGATTCCAATGGTTGCCATATTGGTTTTGCCCCAGAAGACCGTCATCCGGGGCCACATAGCGGCATAGATTGGGGTTGTTTGCCCCGGTGGAGTGGATCATAATTCCCTTGGGGGTGATCCGCTCCCCTTTTTTATAGCAGGGATTTTCCGTAAGATATTGCTGCCGCAGCTCCATGGTCACTCACCCCGAAGCTGCCGGAATGCCTGATCGGCCCCGGTTGCAGCCAGACCGGACACAATGCCCACCGCCGCTGCGGTAATCAGCTCCCCGGCGGGAAAGTCCGGCATGATGTACATTCCCAGAATGCCCAGAGCCCCGCCCAGGACACCCACGGTAATGGGAATCCACTTGTTATCCAGCCCGGTCGCCTTGACCAGCATACCCGCCAGATAACAGATCACCGTAATTCCCGCCACACCTGCCATACCAAAATCCATACGCAATTCCTCCTTTACACATGATGATAACTTTTCAAGTCCCGGATATCGTGCTGACATTCCAGCACCTCTCCTTCCAGCTTGTAAGTGCGCTCAACCAGACGGTTGTGCTGCTGCACTTTTTCTTCCAGCTTTTGAATACGGTACTGGGTCAGTCGGCTGGAAGCGATCACCCCCAGGGAGCTGCCCAGCACCGTCCCGGCCAGACTCAGGATTCCTACCAGTACCGTGTCGCTCACAATCCCCCCTCCTTTCTCCCTATTTCTGCTTATTAGCACAATAATATGCAAAATCCTCTCCACTGATTGCATATATTAGCTAAGTTTTAATAGTTTTTACTCCACCTCCACTATGCCGCCCCGGATAAGCGTCTTTCGCTCCTGACCCAGCAAACGCAGATCGTATGTATATCTGCCTGCGGGGAACAGAGCGGTAGCTGCCTCATCCATAGGCAAGGTCAAAATGCCGCTTCTTACCTGCTCACTGGTAAATTGCAGGGTCATTATCGGATCCATGCTCTTATTATAGAAGCACAGCTCCGCGGTGTCCTCTTCCCTGGGTTCTACAGGAAGACCCTCTGTGTCCCACAGCTCCAAATGCAGATGCAGGCGGAAGGTGTCTCCCTCATACCAGTAAATAACACCGTTCTCAATTCTGGGCGACAGCTTCGCCCAAGGCAGTTTTGCCATATCATCGCCTCCTTCCCCTACAGCATAGCCCCGGATGGCAAAATTTTCTAACCCCACGCAAAAAAACAGGCCTTGAAGAAGGAAGCCTTCCTCAAAGCCTGCAAGGGTCTTATACTATATTGTATGTAGGTGAAGCTGCACGCCCCGGTCAGGCCTCCACAACCTCTGCCTCGGGCGCATTCTTTCTGACGCTCTCGATGCCGTTTTCACAGGCAGCCTTAGACTTGTAGCCCTCGGAGGTTGCAATGATCTCGCCGTTGCGAGCTTTCAGGCGGAAGCGGAACTCCCCGGCCTTGTCCAGATACATCTCAAACTTGGGGTTCGTAACAACCTCGAAGCCTTCTACTGTCTGGTTCTCAAAATTGGCAATGGGAGCATTCTTCTTGACACTCTCAATACCATTGACACAGGCAGCCTTGCCGGTGTAAACCTCAGAAGTGGCAATGACCTGACCGTTGGTGGCCTTCAGGTCGAACTTAATGCCGGAGGGAACTTCACGAATTACGAATTTGCTCATATACAGCAGCCCTTTCTTTTGTTTGATAAGGTAGTAGTCTACCGCATTTACTATAGCACAGCCCTTCTTCCTTGTCAATCATTCTCTGGGTGGTGTTTCAAAATTCCCGGATTCAGGGGCATTGCCCCACGCTTCCGCATAAGATATGCATAGGCTCCAAAAACTGGGGCTTCCACTTTTTTACCCGCTGTGATAAAATAAACTCCAATCACCTCTAAATTAGGAGCAGGAGGATTTTTATGCAAATCGTATTATGGACAGCCTTGGGCGTAGGGGGCGCTACCATCGTTGGTGCTGCCGCTGGCTTTTTATTCAAAAAAATCTCTCACCGTTTCAGCGACATCGTTCTGGCCTTTGCCGCCGGTGTCATGCTGGCAGCAGCGGTAATTGGCCTGATCCTTCCATCTATGGAATACGGAAGCGGTCTTTGGGTAACGATTCTGGGCATTTTTGCCGGTGCGGTTTGTCTGAGCCTGATGGATAAGCTCGTTCCCCATTTACATCGCCTGGCTGGGGCAGACCAGGAAAATCATTCGGGCAGTATGGAGCAGCTCAACAAGGTCTTGCTGTTCGTCCTCGCCATTGCTATCCACAATTTGCCGGAGGGCATTGCAGCAGGTGTGGGCTTCGGCACAGGGGATACAGGAGAGGCCCTGACCATTGCCGCCGGTATTGCCCTGCAAAACATCCCGGAGGGCATGGTTATTATCGCCCCCATGCTGGCTGTAGGTATGAGCCGGGGCAGAACCTTCCTCCTGGCTATGGCTACCGGCATTGTGGAGGTGCTGGGCACCCTTCTGGGTTACTTTGCTGTCAGCCTTTCCACCGCCATTTTGCCCTTCGCCCTGGCCTTTGCCGGTGGTACCATGCTCTATGTGATCAGCGACGAAATGATCCCCGAAACTCACGCCCACGGCAGCGAACGGGGCGCAACCTATGCTCTGCTGGCAGGCTTCTGCCTGATGCTGTTTATGGATTTTATCTTGGGATAAGGTGCGGCGGTAAATTCCAATTTATCGGGCCGTTTTCCATAGAAGGCTGTAGGGCGGGGGCATGCCCCCGCCGGGCAGTATCGAAATTTTTGCACCGATTTTTAAGGCAAAACCCTTCGTTTCCCGTGTTATCGGCAATGCCTATCAAGGAATTGGTGCCC
>JAZQXK010000054.1:0-16181 GCA_045632785.1 Faecousia sp. | reverse complement strand
GGATATATCCGGCCCGGCGGAAAAGTTTGAAAAACAGCACCATTTAGGGCGAATTCGTACAAATTTGCAGTGCGGAACGGGCCGGATGTATCCGGCCCCTACAAAGGGTGTATCCCATACTCCCCGACAAACCAAAATTTGTCCTTCCCTGGATTTACCGACAATCCTGCATAATGAGAGCCTCCCCCGCATACATTGGCGGGGGAGGTGTTTTATGATGCAATTAGAAGGAACATGGCCTGTATACCGGGCCGAAGAAGTGATTGGTTCATGCGAGTTTGTCCCCCAGGGGCTTTATTGGAAAATCCTCTGCCACCTGCAGGGAGGGCAAGCCGGGATCAGCCGCCTGGCGCTGTTTTCGGAGGATGGGTCTATGAGTCTGGGGATTCCCATTCCCCAGGGAGGGGTTTTGACCCTGGAGCGAAAGCTGCCCCAAAAAAGCTTTCCCCAATCCGGAGATATCTTTTTGGAACTACTGCCTGCTGATGCCCCTTTGATCTCTCGAAGAAAGCCTGCAGCGTTCACCCCAGACAACCCTCCGGAGGAAGTCCAAGAGGAAATGCCCTTACCCTCGGAAGAAATGCCCTTGCAAACCGGAGAAGAACCCATGCAGGCTGAAGAAGCTGTCCCAAACCCGGAAGAAACCCCGGAGGAACCCCCCTGTGATATGCCGGAAGAAGTACCGGATGAAACGCCCCAGGACATACCGCCCCGGGAAGAGCCCCGGGAACAAGCCCCTGATGGTGTAGAGCAGAGGCATTCCTGTCCCCCTTCCCCCAAAGTCATCCCCTTTCGTCCCGGTGAGCCCTTATCTTCCTTAAAGAACTGGCAGCAGCTTCGGGCGGTGCCCGACGGAGAGGGCAGCTTTCTTCTTCATTGGGAGGTACCTCCTACCTAAAAAACCAAAAAAATTTTCGAAATAATACTGGTACTTTCTGTCGAAATATGTTAACATGGATGCATCAACACTAGGCATCCTCAAAGTGGACTTTGAGAGATGCTACAAAAAAGAGGTGCATCTCCATGAAGCGTATACTGTCTTTCCTGCTGGTTTTGGTGCTGCTGCTGACTCTTGTGCCGGCATTCCCCACCGCCCGCGCCGCCACCGGCGACAAGCTCATTGCCATCACCTTTGATGACGGCCCCTCCAAAGCTTATACCCCCAAGCTGCTGGACGGCCTGAAAGAGCGTGGTGTCAATGTCACCTTCTTTATGCTGGGCCGCAGCGCATACAGCTATCAGGATATCGTGGCCAGAGCCTACCAGGACGGCCACCAGATTGCCAATCATTCCTACAACCACCCGGAGCTGACTGCCCTGAGCAACAGCGAAGTGTCCAGCCAGGTCAACAACACCACCAACGTGCTGAACCAGGTCTGCGGCAATGGCACCAAGTATTTCTTCCGCGCCCCCTACGGCAGCACCAATGAGCGGGTTCGTTCCCTGATCGGTATGCCGCTGATCTATTGGAGCGTAGACACTCTGGACTGGAAGTACCGCAACGCCACCACCGTTAAGAACAACATTGTCAACAATGCCCACGACGGCGGCATCATTCTCCTGCATGACATCCACCCCACCACCATCGACGGCGCTCTGGCTGCCATCGATATTCTCCTGGATGAGGGCTATGAGCTGGTCACTGTGACGGAGCTGTTCCGCCGCCGGGGTGTCACGGCCTATAACGGCTCTACATATTCCAAGGTCAAACCCAACGGCGTAGACTACGGCTCTGTGGAGGCCCCCATCATCACCGCCACCCCCAAGGGTCGCCATCTGGAAGTCACCATGACCGCCCCCAACGGCGGCGACATCTACTACAGCATGGACGGTTCCCCCATCAATCAGGAGAGCCAGAAGTACACCGGCCCCTTCACCGTAGATCCCCCTTGCACCCTGAAGGCTGTTGCCGCCTATAACCTCAACGGCGACCGCAGCCAAACTATAGAGGTCTCCCTGACTACCCCTGTTGCCGCTGCCCCCAAATTCCTGATTACCGGCAATATGCTTACCATCACCGGTGAAAATCCGGATATGCACCTGTTCTATACGCTGGACGGCTCCCATCCCACAGAGTCTTCCACCCGGTTTACCGCCCCCATCGGTCTGCAGCCCAATACCATCGTCAGAGCCATTGCAGGCGGCCCGGACTATCTGCCCAGTGATCCCGCCATTGCCTACTACTCCAAGAGAAGCAACTTTTATTTGGATGTATTCCCCAATAACTGGTTCTGCGAGCCTGTAGACGAAGCCGTGGCAGCCGGCTACATGAACGGTGTTGGCGGCTACCGCTTCGACCCCCACGGCACACTCACCCGTGGTCAGTTGGTCACCATCCTCTACCGCTATGCCCAGGGCTCTGTTACCCAGGAGCAGCGGGATGCTACCACCTTTACCGACCTGCGCCCCAAGTCCTATTACTACGATCCTGTTTGCTGGGCCTATACCAATGGCATTGTGGAGGGCTACGCCAATAATGAGTTCCGTCCCGACCGCCCTGTGACCAGAGAGGAAATGTGCAAGATCCTGGGTTGCTTCCTGACCTTCCGTGGAAAGCTCCTGCCTCTGTACGGCGACACCGCCACCAAATATGAAGACTACGACAAGATCCACGGATGGGCGCTGCCCTATATTGAAGCCATGACCAACCTGGGCCTTCTCCAGGGCGACAGCAGTGGCAGATTCAACCCCAGAGCCGGCGCGGAGCGTGCCCAGGCTGCTACCGTTATGGTACGCCTTGCCAATCTGGAACCGGGTATTCCCAACATCCCTGAGCCCACCGAGCCTGAGCCCACCGAGGAACCCACAGAGGTAACCGAGCCCGTTGAAGATCCCACTGAGGAGCCTACGGAGAACCCCGAACCCTCTGAAGATCCCACCGAGGAACCCACAGAAGCTCCCGAACCTTCCGAAGACCCCACCGAGGAGCCTACGGAAACCCCTGACCCCTCTGAAGATCCTTCCGAGGAGCCCTGACCCTAAAACTGCCAAAAGGGACTGTTGCAAAATGAAAGTTTTGCAGCAGTCCCTTTTGACTTACTGGGTAATTATCACACCATAACCAAATCGCTATTTACAATCATCTCGTCTTCCAGTATTATGTAGTAAAACATTTTTATTAATCTGGGAGAATATAAAAGGAGAATGACATGATTGAGATTATGCGGCTATACATCCACAATTACTGCAAAACCTCCAAATGCACAAATACCCCACCGCTTATCCCCGTAAAAGCACCGATTACATTCTTTTCTATCCTTTTACCCTGCCATATGATATAATCCCCTCATAGGAGGTGACCCTATGAAATTCAGGCTTGTTATCGACACAGAGAAAGATGAGGAGGTGGTAGCAACCGTCCACCAGCACTCCCCCCTGATCGACGAGATCGAAGCCCTGATTGGGAAATATGCCGGCACAGACCGCATCCCCGGCTACACCGAGGATGAAATCCGGCTGCTGTCCGTTTCCGAGATCCAGTGCATTACGGTGCTGGATGGAAAGACCTATGCCATTGATGCCCAAAACCATCACTACCGGCTAAAGCAACGGCTTTATGAGCTGGAGCAGCAGCTCCCCCCTTCTTTCATTCGCATCAACAAAAGCCCCCTCGCCAATGCACACGCCTTGGATCGGTTCGCCGTCACCGTTGCAGGCAGTGTAGATGCCGTCTTCCAATGCGGCTACAAAGAATATGTTTCCCGGCGATGCTTCGCCCAACTGAAAAGGAGGTTGGAAGGAAAATGAAAAAGTTTTGGAAAGGATTTTTGCTCCGGGGTCTGATCTGCGCCAGCGGCGGGCCTCTGGTTTTGGCTATCATTTACGGCATTCTGGGTACAACCGGCGTTGCAGAGGCACTCTCCCCCGGAGAGGTTTGTCTGGGCATCCTGAGTATTACCCTCCTTGCCTTCATTGCCGCCGGTATGACAGCGGTTTATCAGTTGGAGCAGCTGCCCCTTCCTATTATGATTCTGCTTCATGGCGGTGCGCTGTATCTGGTCTATATTTTCACCTATCTGGTCAATGGCTGGCTGCAAAACTCTCTCGTTTCCATTCTGCTGTTTACCGCCATCTTCCTTGCAGGCTACAGCCTCATTTGGCTCATCATCTACTTGATTGAGAAATCCAAAGCGGAAAAACTGAACAAGCTGTTAAAACGCTGACAAAAGGCACAGGGCTGAAAAATCGTCCTGTGCCTCTGGTTTTTCTTATATGCCGTATTTTTCAAGGTCTACCCTACCGCTTTCATCGAAGACAATACCCTCTGCTTCCAGCCGCCTTCTCTGGGCATCGCTGCCGCCGAAGGCATAGTTTTCTGCCACTTCCCCCCGGCTGCTCACCACACGGTGACAGGGATATCGGGCCGGGTCGGGGTTGTCATGGAGAATGTTGCCCACGGCTCTGGCAAAATGCTTGTTTCCCAAGGCTACGGCGATTCTTCCATAGGTAGTCACCTTGCCTTTGGGAATGGTTTTCAGGTATGTGAAAACTCGTTCTTTCATAGGGATATCTTCCTTTTCTCAGGCTTCGGATACATGGTTTTTCTTATTATATCCCACAATGCCGCCCCTTGCAACAAGTTTTGTCCAATGCTCTCTAAGGGGATGGTCAAAAAAAGCCGGTGTTTTCCTTTCCCTTTCCGGAAAAATGTGCTATACTGTAGGCACGAATCCAATCAACAAGGAGAATACCATGAGCATGATCGCACAAATCCTGGCCAAAGAGCTGGGACAAAAACTGGAATACATTGAAAATGTCATTGCTCTTTTGGATGAGGGCAATACCATCCCCTTCATCGCCCGCTACCGCAAGGAAATGCACGGGGCTATGGATGACACCACTCTCCGTGATCTGGAAACCAAGCTGAACTATCAGCGGAATTTGCAGACCCGCCGGGAGGAAGTTCTGCGCTCTGTGGAAAACCAGGGCAAGCTAACCGAGGAGTTCCAGAGAGCTGTCGAGGCCGCTGTGACCCTGGCAGAAGTAGAAGACCTCTACCGCCCCTATAAGCCCAAGCGGAGAACCAGAGCCACCATTGCCAAGGAAAAGGGCTTAGAGCCTCTGGCATTGGAGCTGGAAAAGCAGGACGGACGCTCCCCCGAGGCTTTGGCTGCCGACTTTATAAACGAGGAACTGGGCGTTACTACCATCGAAGAAGCCCTTGCCGGTGCTTCCGATATCTTGGCAGAAATGATCTCCGATGATCCCGCTGTCAGAAAGGATCTCCGGGGTCTTATGGCGAGAAAGTCTATTTTAGGCACAAAGGCCACTGACCCGGACACCGACAGCGTCTACCGTAACTACTACGAATTTACCTCCCCCGCTGCCCGCCTCCAGGATCACCAGATCTTAGCCCTGAACCGGGGCGAGAAGGAAGGCTTCCTGAAGGTATCCGTGGAGCTGCCCGGGGCAGAGGGCCTTGCGGTGATCCGCAGACATTGGGCAAAGCCGGGTAAGTGCCTGACCCCCTTTATGGAGTCTGTGGCGGTAGATGCCTATGACCGGCTGATTTACCCATCCATTGAGCGGGAGCTGCGAAGTGACCTGACTGACCGGGCAGGAGAAGGGGCTATCGCCAACTTCGCCCTGAACCTAAAGCCTCTGCTGCTGCAACGGCCTGTAAAGGGCTTCGTAACCATGGGCTTAGACCCCGGCTACCGCAACGGCTGCAAGGTAGCGGTCGTGGATGCCACAGGCCGGGTTCTGGATACGGCAGTGGTCTATCCCACCTTCTCCGAGCGGAAGAAGCAGGAGGCCCAGGAGGTGCTTCTGGGGCTGATCCGCCACCACGGTGTTAAGCACATCGCCATCGGCAACGGCACAGCCTCCCGAGAAACTGAGGAAATGACCGCTCAAATGCTGCCCAAAGCCCCCGGTGTCAGCTATATGATTGTCAACGAAGCCGGTGCTTCTGTATACTCTGCTTCCCCTCTGGCAGCGGAAGAATTTCCCGATTATGATGTAAATCTCCGCTCTGCGGTGTCCATTGCCCGAAGAATGCAGGACCCTCTGGCAGAGCTGGTAAAGATCGATCCCCAGGCCATTGGCGTAGGACAGTACCAGCACGATTGCCCCCAGAAGCGGCTCACAGAGGCTCTGGAGGGCGTTGTGGAAGACTGCGTAAACTCCGTGGGCGTGGATGTAAACACCGCCTCCATGAGCCTGCTGCGGCAGGTAGCCGGTCTAACCGCATCCACCGCAAAGAATATCGTTGCCTACCGGGAGGAAAACGGCCCCTTCACCGGAAGACGGCAGATTATGAAAGTTCCCAAGCTTGGCCCCAAGGCCTTCCAGCAGTGCGCCGGCTTCCTCCGTGTGCCGGAGAGCAAGGAGCTTTTGGACAACACCGGGGTACACCCGGAATCCTATGAGGCCGCAGGCAAACTCCTGTCCCTGATGAACCTGAAAAAAGGCGACAGTCTGGCAGGACTGAGCCAAAAGGTGGAAGCCCTTGGCTGGGAAAAGGCCGCAGAACACTGCGGCGTTGGTGTCCCCACCCTAAAGGACATTGCCAAGGAACTGGAAAAGCCCGGTCGTGACCCCCGTGATGAACTGCCCGCTCCCATTCTCCGTCGGGATGTAATGGGTATGAGCGACTTGAAGCCCGGCATGGTCTTAAATGGCACCGTGCGCAATGTCATTGACTTCGGTGTATTTGTGGACATTGGCGTCCATCAGGATGGCCTCGTGCATATCTCCCAGGTGGCCTCCAAGCGAGTCAAACACCCCAGTGAGGTGGTACAGGTAGGAGATGTGGTGAAGGTCATGGTTCTGGAAGTGGACGAAAAGCGGAAGAGAATCAGCCTGACCATGAAGGGAGTACCCAAGGAGGGGTAAATCATGGAGAAAAAACTGTTTCAGCTTCTTCACAGCCGGGGGGATTTCGTATCCGGCAAGGAGTTGGGAGCGGAATTGGGATTGAACCGCGCTGCCATCTGGCGGCTGGCAAAATCCCTGCAGAAGCATGGGCATCACATTGAGTCAGCCCCCCGGAAGGGCTACCGTCTGGCATCTGCCACAGGGGCCCTGTCCCCGGTGGAAATGGAATACTGGGCCACCCAGGACTACCCCTGGGCAGGTGATCTCTATGTGCTGGATTCCCTTGGCTCTACCAATGACTATGCCAAGGAACTGGCAGCCAAGGGCGCTCCCCATGGCACAGTGGTGGTAGCAGACCGGCAGGAGCAGGGCCGAGGCCGCATGGGGCGAAGCTTTCTCTCCCCCCAAGGCCGTGGCATCTACTTCTCCATGATCCTGCGCCCCAACTGCACCCCTGCGGAGATCATGCACCTAACCTGCTGCACAGCGGTGGCCGCCTGCGATGCCCTGAAACAGGCCGCAGGTATCCGTCCCGGCATCAAATGGACCAACGATCTGGTCAGCTCCGGCAGAAAGCTGGGCGGCATCCTCACAGAGCTAAGCATCGAAGGAGAAAGCGGACTGGTGCAGTATGCCGTGGTTGGCATCGGTATCAACTGTTGGGGAAAGCTGGCAGATTTTGACCCCTCTATTCGGGATATGGCCGGCAGTCTGGAAATGGTCACCGGAAAGAAGCCGGACCGAAACCGCATCATCGGTGCGCTGATCCGTCACCTTTCCACTATGAGCAGCACCATGGACAAAGACCGTCTTCTGTGGATGAACCGCTACCGGGCAAGCTGCATCACCTTAGGCCGTGCCGTTTCCGTGAGCAAGGCCGGGCAAGTCCAGTGGGGGCAGGCTCTGGATGTGGACGACTGGGGCGGCCTTATGGTGGACTTCGGTCAGGGCACAGAAACTGTACAGGCCGGGGAGGTCAGTGTCCGGGGAATTTACGGCTATGTATAAGGCAATTTCATAGAAAAACCGGGAAGCGAAGGCATCTTGCCAGCCATTTCCCGGTTCTTTTTGTCTTTTTAGTTGTCCTTGGGTCTGTTATATCGGCCCATAGGCCCCCACTCCGGCAGGGGAAGCCGCTGCATTGCCCCGAAGACCCGTTCTTTCAGGTCGGGATAGCGGCGGGACAGCTCATAAACCAGCTCTTTAACCTCCTGCCGCTTGGTGTTCTTATCCGCAGGGCAGCGGTTTTCCACCACGGGAAGGTTCTCCCGCTTGGCAAAGTTGTCCACAGTCTTTTCGGAGATATAGAGCATGGGGCGGATCTGGGTCACGCCGCAGCGATCCAGCACCGTCACAGGCTGGAAACAGCTCAGCCGTCCCTCATAAAACAAAGACAGAAAGAAAGTCTCCACCGCATCGTCATAATGATGCCCCAGAGCCACCTTATTGCAGCCTAGCTCCAAAATGGCCTGATTCAGGGCCCCCCGGCGCATTTTAGCGCACATGGAGCAGGGGTTCTTCTCCTTGCGGTAGTCGAAGATAATGGGACCGATCTCCGTTTTAACGATGGTGTAAGGCACATTCAGCCGGTCACACAACTCCTGTACCGGAGCAAAATCCATGTTCCCCAGACCCATATCGATGGTAACTGCCTGCAGTTCAAAGCCGCTGGGATGGTATTCCCTTAGGGCCGCCAGCAGCACCAAAAGCGCCAGAGAGTCCTTTCCGCCGGATACGCCCACGGCAATCTTGTCCCCAGGGAGGATCATTCTGTAATCATCTACACAACGGCGCACCAATCCAACCAGCTTTTGCATAAAAATCAGTCCTTTATGGTAAAAATAGAAAGTTAGAAAACGAGAGCATAAACGAGAAAACAAGAGGTTTTAAGAGTTTATGCAGAGGAAAATAAAAAAACAGAAAAAAGCCCTTGACTTTGTTTTTCCCCTGTGTTATAACATACAAGCTGTCTGGGATATTGTACGCCCAGATGAAGGATTTGTCAAAAAATATTTCTCAAAGGGTTCCCCCTTTGAAATGGAGGAAAACAAAATGTCCACTACTTTAGCCAAGAAGGAGACCGTACAGCGCAAGTGGTACGTTCTCGATGCAGCAGGCAAGCCTCTGGGCCGGACTGCTGTGATCGCTGCTAACCTGCTCCGGGGCAAGCACAAGACTGACTTCACCCCCAACGTTGACTGCGGCGATTTCGTCATCATCATCAACACCGATCAGGCTGTTCTCACCGGCAAGAAGGCTGAGCAGAAGGTTTACTACCGTCACTCCGGCTGGATCGGCGGCCTGAAGGAAACCAAGGCTCGCATCATGATGGAAAAGCGTTCCGACTACGCTATGGAACTGGCTGTTAAGGGTATGCTGCCCAAGAACACCCTGGGCCGCACCGCCATGACCCGCCTGAAGCTGTTCAAGGGTGCTGAGCACATCCACGCCGCCCAGAAGCCCGAAGCCTGGACTCAGGAATGATCAGTAGGTAACGAATCATGTACGAAAGCAAGAAGAAGTACGCTTACGGCACCGGCCGCCGGAAGTCCTCCGTGGCCCGTGTTCGCGTTTATGAAAACGGCACCGGCTCCATCATCATCAACGGTCGTGAGATCGACAACTACTTCGGTCTCGACACCCTGAAGATGGTCGTCCGTCAGCCCCTGGTCTCCACCGAGACTCTGGGCAAGGTAGACATCGTCTGCACCGTCGCAGGCGGCGGCGTTACCGGCCAGGCCGGCGCCATCCGTCACGGCATCTCCCGCGCTCTGCTGGGTGTCAACCCCGAGTATCGCCCCACTCTGAAGGCCGCCGGTTTCCTGACCCGTGACCCCAGAATGAAGGAGAGAAAGAAGTACGGTCTGAAGGCCGCCCGTCGCGCTCCCCAGTTCTCCAAGAGATAATCTGCACCGCATTTCTGGGCGTTTTTGGGCGCCGATTTGCCGGAATTTGCAACTTTTTGGAGCTGTGAATGTTCCTGAGATGCGCTACGCTTGATATCGTAAGGTACAAGTAAGATGCAGGTAAGGCACAAAATTCACAACAATATATTTTGCCTGTGAAGCAGGAGATGTATCCGCGAGGAGAACATCTCCTGCTTTTTCATATCATCGGTTTTCATAGTGTTTCTCTTATGTGATTTTATTGATTGCTTCCACCAGTGTTTCAATATCCAGGTGGGTGTAGACCCTTTCTGTGAGGGTCATGGCTCCTGCATGACCTACGATCTTTTTGATCATCGTCTGATCTACATGAGCTTCCGTTAGCTTTGAGATGCAGGTATGCCGGGTGTCATGGGGCGTATGGTCGAAACCAAGCTGCTCCATGAGCGGGGTAAAATAGCTGTCATAGTAATTCCGATAGTCGAAGTGCTTTTGATCCGGTGTGTGTAAGAGGTATTCACATTCAGATCCTTCGAACCATGCTTTGTAGAACGGGAGTAGTTTATCGGCAATCGGAACCTTTCTTAATCCGTTCTCTGTCTTACTGGCGATGACATCAAAGTACTGCTCGTCCAGGTGGACATCTTCTTTTTTCAGATCCAGGAACTCGGAGATCCGGCAGCCATTGTAAATGAGCATCAGTACGATCTGGTAATAGGGGTCTTCCGCAAGAGTCCAGAGCCGTTCAACCTCTTCCTTGGTGAATTTCTTCCGATCTCGCTTATCGGGATTCTTGTCCTTGAACTTGACAATATCCACGAATTCGGAATAATCCTTGCTGCAAATGTCATTCTTCATGGCGTACTCATAGAGCTGACTGAACAGACTTTTCAGTTTCTTCAGCGTGGGATAGTTCTTTCCGCAGGTATCAACCACCGTTTGCAAATCCACCAGCTTCATATCCCGGAACACTTTGTTATTAAGCGAGCCGCATACCTTATAGGATGCTTCATAGCCTTTCACATTGGAATGGGATATGGTCGGGAACTTCTCCTTTGACCAGCGCTCATAAACTTCCTGAAAGGTGACCTTGGTTGCTTTCAGATCGAAGGGATTATTGTTGTACTCTGCAAGCATTTGCAATCCCTCTGCCCTGGTAGCTGCATAACCTATTGTCATCTGCTCCTGAATCATTTTGTCTTTAGCTTCATCATAGTGCCATCCGACAGTTTTCTTTACTACATAAGGTCTTCTTCGTTTTCCGGACATTTTCTTTACAGTGCCATATCCGTTGGGTAACTTCAAATAGTATCAAACTTCCTTTCTCCCAGTGACTTCAAAATTTTGATAGGTGTATGTATCTGTATCACTGTTAATCCTGGCTGCCGTTTTCTTCGGCAGCCTTTTTCTTTTGTTCCAGCATCTGTCGGTCAAGCTCGTTGCGGCGCCGGATCCGCTCCATGTCAGATAAAACCTCTACTTCCCTGTCAGCCAAAGGGGTTTCGGCGTAATATGCCAGCTTTCTTTCCAGCCAGGCATCAAACACTTCCGGGTCGGACCAATAGGTCTCTACCATTTGCCGCTGGTGGGCAAAATCTTCCAGAATCAAACACAGGGCTGAATTAAACTCGGCATCTTTGTTATGTCCGTCAAACCGGAGAGAACAAGTCCACTCATCATAATGAGGAGGTCTTTTCACATCGATCTCGAACCGCAGACCTGCCTTTTTATTCAGCTGGTACAGAACGGTCAGCACATCGGAAATCGTGCTTAATTCGATGCTGGGCCGCTGATAGCCGATCAAATCTGCCGGGGAGACTTTCAGTTCCTTTGCCATGGCATTGATGATAGCAATGGACGGTTCGATTTCTCCGCTTTCATACTTCTGGACAGTGCGCAGAGTCTTGTCTAGCCGATTAGCTAGTTCTGTTTGGCTTAATCCGACTGCTTTGCGAGCCGCCTTGATCCTTTCGCCGATTTCAGCAGGATTGCTGTTCATTTGAATCACCTCCCATGCATTGTAACACATCGTTCTGCGAATTGCAAGGGCATAATATGTATTTTTTGTTCGTATTCGCTATTGACAGGATGCTCTGCGCAGGATATAATATGGATGCGAACCAAAAGTTCGCATTTTGCAAAACAGAAGGAGGTGAAACACCATGGAGAACAAGTTATTCGTAGAGCTTCCGGCCTTCACCGGACGGAATGTTCCCATCGCTGAGATTGCAGCAGCAATGCACAAGGATGCGCAGTATGTGCGGGTTGGATTGCAGAAGGGTATTCTGAAATTCGGATATGCCATCAAGCTGGATAATTCCAACGAGTACAACTACTACTGCCCCGACCGGAAGGTATGGGAGGAAATTGGGTATTTCCAGCCGGGTGCAGCGTAAAAAAAGAGCCCTCATCCTGGCAGATGAGAACTCTTGGTGACAGTCCCAACGGCAGCTGCCGTGTGAACCATCTGTGACCACTGATATTATAGCGCGCCAGCTGCCAAATTCAACTACTTCTTAGGAGGTTACAAGAGAATTTGGAAGACATTTATGAAAACTTAGAAGAAAGACTCTCCGACATCGGCTCACCTGGCTACCTGCCGGTGATCACCATGACAGAGCTATACAATAGCTGTTTCCAGAGCAAGCCGCCCATTGTGGATGGCTTGCTTTATCCCGGAACCTATCTGTTCGTCGGTTCTCCGAAGTATGGCAAATCGTTTCTGATGCTTCAGCTAACTTACCACATCAGCGCAGGCTTGCCCATCTGGGGATATGCTGTCCGCCAGAGTACAGTTTTATACCTCTCCCTGGAAGATGATCAACCCAGACTCCAGAGCCGCCTGCATCGAATGTTCAAGGAAGAAGCAACCGACAACCTGTTTTTCTCCACCTGGGCAAAGAAAATTGGCGAAGGGCTTGAGGATCAGATCACCGCCTTTGTCAACAAACACCCGGACACACAGCTTGTAGTCATCGATACCTTAAAGCGAGTCCGCAGTGCAACAGCAAACAAGAGCGGATATGACGATGATTATGATTTTGCTGCATCTATTACGAATCTCGCCCGGCAGCTTAACCTCTGCATCATCATTGTACACCACACCCGGAAGATGAAATCAGATGACAAATTTGAAATGATCTCCGGAACAAACGGTCTGCTTGGTGCCGTGGATGGAGCTTTCCTTCTGGAAAAATCCAGCAGACACGCAAGAACGGCAACACTCTGTGTCACCGGCAGAGATCAGCCGGATATGATTCTCAATCTCGAAAAGGACACCGAAACACTCCAATGGACATTGGAAAGTGCGGAGGTAGATCTGTGGGTGGAGCCGCCCGATCCTGTTATGGATGCCGTGGCAAAAATCGTTTCCACAGAAACGCCCCTATGGAGTGGAACCGCTACGGAGTTGGTTGCACTCCTGGGGATTGATATGAAGCCGAACCAACTGTCTGTGAAGCTGAATATCAATGCCCAGCGGCTGTGGAAAGAACACAATGTTCGCTACCATAACAGCCGCACGCACGCTGGAAGAAAGATCGACTTGCAGTTGATCTTACCGGAAGCGTGACGATGCGCGACGGAAGTGACGATGTTTGAGGGTATAAGCACTAATGTGCGAAATGCCGTCACCATTGACACCCACCGTCACGGATCGGTTTCGGAGGGTCACGGGAACCATTATAAAAGGGTTCCTGGGCGGGGTGTTGTCCGCAGGCAACGGGGCAGCGCCCCCCCGAGGGGCAGATTCCCCCGATAGCGGGGGAAATGTCGCGAAGCGACAAAGGGGGCGCCGGTCCGGCAGGACCCCACGGTACTTTGCAGCCACCCTGGATGAAAGTACCATAGTGGGTTATTACACTTTGAAAAAGTGCCGTTCCCTAAATCGCAATCCCAAAATTCACCGCTGATATTCAGCAGAAAGGAGCTATATGGCAAGAAACGACGGGATTGACCGTACCCTTGCAAGAAACCGTGATCTGAGCGCCAATGACATTAAGAACGCACAGGCTCACAATGAACGAGAAAAAGAAATGTATTCCAACCCGGACATTGTCCCTGAAGAAAGCTACCGAAATGTACATTATAAAAAGCCCACGCAAAGCTACACAGAACTCTTTGACCACCTGAAGAAAGAAGGTGTGATCTCCACCAGAGGTCTGAAGGAGGATGCAACCACATACTGCGAGCTGCTCTTCGATGTAAACTCCGCATACTTCTACAACCACGGTGGCTATGAATTTGCCAAGAAGTTCTATGCCGATGCCTACAAAGCAGCCGTAGAAATCGTAGGCGGAGAGCAATACATCCTGTCCGCAACCATGCACGCCGACGAGCGAAACCGAGCCATGAGCGAAGCCTTGGGCGAGGATGTGTACCACTACCATCTTCATGTGGTGTACACCCCCGTGGTTGAAAAACAAATCCTTTGGAGTAAGCGCTGCAAAGACAAATCGTTGATCGGTACCGTGAAAGAAACCATCATGCAGGTCAGCCGCAGCAAGAAATGGGAGTCCAAGCCTGCTCTTGACGAAGATGGAAATCCGCTGCTGTCCAAGACTGGCAAAAAGGTTCTCACCCCCTCTTACAGCATCCTGCAAGATCAGTTTTTCAACTTTATGCGAGCTGCCGGTTATACCGATGTGGAACGAGGACAGCGCGGCAGCACCGAGGAACATCTGACCGTGACCCAGTTTAAGGTGCAAGCCGAGCAGGAGCGCCTTGCCGATCTGAAGGCTGCACAGGCCATAGCGGAAGCAGAGATCGATGAACTTGAAGATCAGAAGAAAGCTGCCCAGCTCGAAGCAAAGGAAGCCACTGACAGAATGAAAGAATTGGCCCCGGCAGTCAAAAACATGGAGAAGCTGGCACGAGAGTTTTCCGATGACCCGGAGCAGATACTTCCGGAACCTGGCGCATTGGAATCTGCCAAAGGCTACCGTGAAAAGAAAGCCAAGCCGCTGCTGGAAAGAATCGTTAAGGTTCTTCGCTCCGTCTACCACGCATTTCTGAATCTGCGAAACGATTATGATCAGCTGCAGCAAAGGTTCAGCCGGGAATGTGCCAAGACCGCCCGAATGGGTGATCGGATCGACGAGCTATCAGACGAAAACAAAACACTCCGTGGCATAGCCGCTGACTTTGACCGGGCAAAGAAAGCATTGGGCAAAGACAAGGTAGAAGCCGCCGTGGAATCTGTAAAACAGGAAGAAGCAAGGGTACAGGCCGAGAAGCAAAGAAAGCGCCAGTACACCCGATAATTTACAAGACCCGGAAAAAACGCAAAAAATCCGATGGGAGTGGTTCAAACGATGCCTACATTGTTCGGAACGCTCCCATCGGAAAATCTCCGAGATGTTTTGACTTGGTGGGCACAAAAAGAAACTAAATCCTCATGTATTTTATTGTTCCCTAAACCGCCTATAAATATCTTCCAAGAACACCTGCATCAGTTCACGCTTCTTTTCGTCGTTATCCAAGAGCAGTGCAAAAAATTCCTGGTTTTGCTCAAAGCCTTCGAGCAGAGCATCCTGCACAGCATCAAAATAGGCAAACCGGAAATCACGGAGCGTGTTATTCCGGGCGCTATCACGCAAGTGGCCGTTCTTCAGTAGCAAGTCACGCATCTGCAAAGCCGCCTTGGATGCCACATCCACATCCAAACTTTTGTTGTAAGCCGCATTGATCTCTTCGATAATTTCGGAGAGTTTTTTCTTTGCCGCCTCATCAAAATAAACCTCATTCGGCTTGGGCAGATTTACTTCCGGTTTGGACTCAATAGGAGCAGTTTCCTCACCGGTCTTCTTCTGCTTAAAATTGGATGCAGTGATCTTGTCTGCAATATCAAAGTCATTGCCACCGCCGCCAATCTCAATTTCTTTCACCAGATAAGTCAGGAAGTTGTACTTCTTATGCAGATCCACGTTTTCGTAGCAAGTTGCCTGAATCAAGAAGCTGTAGAACCGGACGAACCGCTTGATAGTTGCACGGATCTCCATCTTCTCCAAAATCTCAAACTTGTTGATAATCTGCAAAGACTTATCCAGCAACGACCACATTTTTGCTTTATCCTTGCCAGAGCGCTTGTCCTGGTACAGATATTCGTTAAATGCCTCAATATCATCCAGATCCAGGAATCCATACTGATCCACCTGAGCCTCCACTGCACGTATATCGGAGGGAGTGATGGTTTCGTTCAGCACAGTTTCTGTGTAGTAAGGAGCAAAGGCATTCTGAATATCCTCATAGGTATTCTTAAAGTCCAGCACAAAGGTCTTCTTGTTGAAGGGTGCGCAGATACGATTCAACCGGGAGAGAGTCTGCACTGCTGCAACACCACGCAGCCGCTTGTCCACATACATGGCGCAAAGCTTCGGCTGGTCAAAGCCAGTCTGGTACTTGTTTGCCACCAGCAGAACCTGATAGCTGTCAGTACCGAACACCTCAGGCAGATCTTCCTCAGAAATGCCATTCATA
>JAZQXK010000053.1:0-13568 GCA_045632785.1 Faecousia sp. | reverse complement strand
TCGGGGAGTATGGGATACACCCTTTGTAGGGGCCGGATACATCCGGCCCGTTCCGCACTGCAAATTTGTACGAATTCGCCCTAAATGGTGCTGTTTTTCAAACTTTTCCGCCGGGCCGGATATATCCGGCCCCTACAGTCTTCTATCGAAAACAGCTCGCTAAATTGGAATTATTCTGTAATGTATCCTATCCGGAAAGAGGTGAAAGGCATGGAAATTGGCACAGTAATCGGAGCAGTCTGGGCGACCCGGAAGGCAGAGCATTTGGGGGGTCTTGCCCTTTTGGTCGTAGACACACCCCAGGGACACCGGGTAGCCGCAGATGATTTGGGGGCTGGTGTCGGTGACCGGGTGCTGCTCACCTTCGGCTCCGGAGCCAGAATGAACTGCCCCAATGCTCCCATTGATGCTGCCGTTACGGCAATTTTAGACGAAAGGGGGACTGCCTATGTCCGTCCATGAAATTTTGATCGGTATTATGGCATTCTTTGCGGTTCTGGGCTGCGTTGACCGGATTTTCGGCAACCGCCTGGGCATCGGCAAGGAATTTGAAGAAGGTATCCTGACGCTGGGGGCACTGGCTCTTTCCATGGTTGGTATCATCAGTTTAGCCCCAGTGCTGGCTAAGCTTTTGCGCCCGGTGGTGGTTCCAGTCTATGGCTTTCTGGGTGCTGACCCCGCCATGTTCGCCGGAACCATTCTGGCAAACGACATGGGCGGCGCACCCCTGGCAACGGAGTTAGCCAAAACTCCGGAAGCTGCCCAGTTGGGCGGGCTTCTGGTAGGCGCAATGCTGGGGGCAACCATTGTCTTCACTATCCCTGTGGCTCTGGGCATCTTATCCCCGGAGGACAGGCCATACCTTGCCAAGGGGGTTCTGGCCGGTATCGTCACAATCCCAGTAGGCGTTTTTGTGGGCGGCCTGGTGGCAGGCTTTCCCGTTCTCATGATCCTGCGGAATCTCATTCCCATTATCCTCATGGGTGCGCTCATCGCTCTGGGGCTGTGGAAATTTGAGAAGGCCATGATCAAGGGCTTCTCCCTGTTCGGAAAGCTGATTATTGCCCTCATTACTCTGGGACTTGGGGCAGCACTGGTGGAACACCTGACCGGCCTTACCCTGATCCCCGGCATGGCCCCCATTACGGACGGTCTGGAAGTGGTGGGCGAGATCGCTCTGGTGCTGGCGGGGGCATTTCCTCTGGTGTGGGCCATTACCAAGATCTTCCGCAAGCCGCTTATGAAGCTGGGCAGCCTTCTGGGTATGAATGACCGGGCAGCAGCGGGGCTGATCGCCAGCCTTGCCAACTCCATCGCCATGTTCGGCATGGTGAAGGACATGGACAAGCGGGGCAAGGTGATCAACATTGCCTTTGCTGTGTCTGCGGCCTTTGTTTTTGGGGATCACCTGGGCTTCACCGCTGGGTACGATCCGGAAATGTTGCTTCCGGTGATTGCAGGCAAGCTAGCAGGCGGCATCAGCGCCGTGGCAGTGGCCAGCTTTATGAGCCGGGAGAAAAAAGAGAAGATGGCATAAAAAGACAGGTATGACTGCGGTCATGCCTGTTTCCCTTTATATGAAGTTGTCTGCATTTTCCAACCCAGCTCCTTTATAATATATTGCAAAATGCCAAATCTCATGCTATACTATGGTTGCGTACTGCCGAATGTAATTCACATAAACGGATGAAGGAGGATTTATTATGTGGCACTGCTTAAATTGCGGACAAGACAACGAAGACGCTGCCATGATCTGCTCTGCCTGTAACGCCCTCTGGCCAGAGCAGGAACAAGTACACGAGCAAGCTCAGGAGCAAGCACCGGAGCAGGATCAGGAATCCGGGCAGGAACAGGCACAAGAGCCAAAGCAAGAAGTGACTGCACTGAATCCCCCAAAAAAGAAGATGTGGCCCTGGGTTCTGGGCATCGCAGCCGGTGTGCTTTTGCTGGTTGGAGTCATTGCAGGCATTCTGATCGTCAACAGCCCCGCCTCAAAAGTCCTGCGGGCAACCAGAAAGACCATTGCCGGCTTGCAGGAGGAAATTGGGCAGACGGACACCTTCCATCAGTGGGTCAATTCTGTAACCGCCATCAATGAAGCCCCCGGTGTGCAGTGCAACCTGTCCCTGGCCATGGAAAGCCCCGCTCTGGATAAAATGGAAGTCAATACAGATTTCTCTGTGGATCTGACCGAAAAGCGCGTGGGGGGTAATATTACACTGGCGCTGATGCAGGATGTAAATATTACCCTGTCACTCTATGGCGATCAGGCGGGTATGTCATTCTCCGTGCCACGGTTGCTGGAGGATGTTCTATTCTCTTATACTTACAACGATGTTGCCGCCTACTATCAGGAAACCTTAGGCATGGAGATCACCGGCGATCAGATTAACCCCTTTACCATGAGGGAACAAGCCCAGGATCCTCTGGTAGCAGCAAAGGCCGAAGCAGTAAAAGCCGCCTTTGACGAACTTTTAAGCCACATAAAGGTTGAAGTGTCCAAAAACTATACCCCTGCCTCTCCGGAGCTGACTGCCTATACTCTTGTGATTCGCCCAGAAGATCGGGAGCATCTGGCCACTGCCTTAGAAGACTACACAAATACGTTATTCCCGAATAGTCTGCCGGAAACGGACACATCTGATCTGAGCGCAGGACAGGTCTTCTCCCAGGTGCAGGAATTTGTGAAAGAACCGGCCGACCCTATGGTCTGCATCAACAAACAGGGCTACTTATCTTACATCTGCATTTCCGATACAGAACTCTCCCTGTTGGGTGAGAACTCCCCCTGGAGCGAAGGCCGCCTGACTATAGAAGGCAAAGAGCTGCTTCAATTTGCCATTGAAGGAGGCACGGACAGTGTCACCTTCCACCTGAAAGACGAAGCAAAAAGCGCCACTCTGACCTATAAGGATGCAGACGGTACCTTCATCCTGACCACAGCCAATGGTGATACCTATACCGGATGCATCACCGCCCCAGACGGTAAGGCTCATTTTTCCCTTGTTTCCGCACCGGGAGCAGATCCCTTCTCCCTTTCCTTCTCTATGGGCAAAAGCACTCAGTCCCCTACTCCCCTCACCGGCGGCACTGTCTATAATCCCTTCAACATGACTGACGAAGACAAAGAAGCCCTTTCCACAAAATTGGTTTTTACCCTCCTGTCTGACCCGGAATTACTGCAGCTTATCACGGGAGCAACCGACCTGATGGGATAATCTGGCGTAATGTGGACTTTTGCAAGGAATTTTTGAAAAACTTTCAAAGAATTTTGGAAATTCGGTTGCCATTTTGGCAAACACCTTGTATAATAGCCCTGACATAAGAACAAAAAGGAGATTTCGCCATGAAGAAACTCACTGTTAGAAAAGACGCCACCTGTATGGCTTGTCTGGAATGTGTCCGCGCTTGCTCCGAGGCTTTCCACAAGGAATTCCACGAAGACAAGTCCTGCATCCAGATCATCGAAAAGAACGGCGCTCCCAAGCCCATGGTCTGCATCCAGTGCGGCAAGTGCGCCAAGGTCTGTGAGGCCGGTGCCATCACCCAGAACCCCAAGACCGGTGTGTACATGATCAACAAGAAGCTGTGTACCGGCTGCGGCAAGTGCGCCGAGGTCTGTCCCTTCAAGGTCATGGTCGCTCCCTCCGTTTCCGGCGGCGCTGCCGGCAAGTGCATCGCCTGCGGTATCTGCGCCAAGGCTTGCCCCATGGACGTTCTGGAAGTCATCGAAAAGTAAACCACGAAAAAGAGGAAGTGCCGCATCCCGTGGGCACTTCCTTTTTTATTGGCAGGCATAAGGATTCCACCCCCTGCCAAACAAGAAAATTCTTGACCAAAACCCCGGAATATGGTATCTTTTAGAATAGAAACCTGGCACCCAATTTCATCAGACAAAGGAGATGCCCCCCATGATAATCACTAAGAAAAAACCCATCGACGATCTGCTTTCCATGCTGGAAGGCGTACATAAGGTCGCTATTGTTGGCTGCGCCAACTGCGCCGCCGCCTGCCAGACCGGCGGTGAGAAGGAAGTCATGGAAATGAAGGCCTTTTTGGAAGAAAAGGGCTTCGAAGTCGTAGCTACTGTGGTTCCCGACGAGTGCTGCCACAAGCTGCTGGTCAAGAAGGACACCAAGGTTCTCCGTGACAGCGGCGCAGAAGCCGTAGTCGGCATGGCCTGCGGTGACGGCGTGCAGACCGTAGCAGATAACATCACCCTGCCCATTTATCCTGCCAACGATACCCTGTTCCTGGGTCAGGTAGAGCGGGTCGGTATGTTCAATGAATACTGCCGTATGTGCGGCGACTGCGTGCTGGGCTCCACCGGCGGCATCTGCCCCATTACCAAGTGCGCCAAGAGCCTGGTCAACGGCCCCTGCGGCGGTCAGAAGAACGGCAAGTGCGAAGTGAACCCCGAAAACGACTGCGCCTGGATCCAGATCTATAACCGCCTGGTTGCCATTGGTCAGGAAGATAAGCTCTTTGCCACACGGAAGGACAAGGGTCATGCCCACGAAGCATACCCCAGACACATTAACTTGAGGGAGAAGAAATAATATGAGCCTGTTAGAAAATGCTTTAACACAAGGTCAGTTTGGTCTTACTGCCGAAATGGCACCTCCCAAAGGCTATGGCTTCGGGGAAGTGCTGGAGGTCGCCCAGCTTCTCAAGGGCAAAGTTCACGGCGTCAACGTCACCGATATGCAGTCCGCTTGCCTGAAGGCCTCCTCTCTGGGTCTTTGCATCCAGCTGAAGCAGGCCGGTATCGAGCCTATTTTGCAGATCACCGGCAGAGATCGCAACCGTATGGCTATCATGGGTGATCTGCTGTCCGCTGCTGCCTTTGGTATCGACACCATTCTGGCTCTCACCGGCGACCATCCTGTGGTAGGCGACTGCAAGGAATCCAAGCCCGTTTACGATCTGGACTCCGTTGGTATTCTGAACATGGTTTCCCGCATGGAAGAGACCGGCACAGACTGCGGCGGCAATACTCTGGAAGGCGGTGCACCCAAGTTCTTCAAGGGTGCTGCTGTCACTCCCGTGTATGAGCCCCAGATTTTGCAGATCAACAAGCTGCGCCAGAAGGTAGAGGCCGGTGCCCGGTATATCCAGACCCAGGGCATCTTTGACTTAGACAGTCTGAAGCGGTTCATGGAAGCCGTAGACAAGGCCGGTATCCAGGTGCCCATTATGGCCGGCATCATTCCCCTGAAGAGTGCAGGCATGGCTAAGTTTATGAACGGCAACGTGCCCGGCATCGATGTGCCCCAGAGCATGATCGACCGTCTGGCTGCCGCTGCCGAAGAAGGCAAGGCCAAGGGCGTGAAGGGTCTGCCCATGGCACTGGGCGTTGAGATGGCTGCGGAAATGGTAGCCGAGATCAAGGCACAAAACATCTGCCCCGGCGTGCATCTCATGACCATCGGCGCAGAGAAGAATATCCCCGCTATTCTGGAAAAAGCAGGAATCAGCGTTTAAGTTTTCATAATGACAAAGGGTCTGTTGCAGAGTACTGAGTTCTGCAACAGACCCTATTTTTAATTTTCTTGTTCCTCCAGTTGAATTGCGCCATGCTCCTTTTCAAAATCCGCAACTCTGCGCTTCATAAGCTGTTCCAGCTCCCGGTTCTTGGTGCGTCCTTCGTATTCTGCCACATAACCGAATTTATCCAGCAATTCCCGGTCTACACGGAGCGTAAAACGGCATAAATAGTCCTTCATTTTGTCAGCCTCCTTTGACGAAGTATTGACAAAATTATAGCGCAGTATTATAATAAGATGGCACAATGACTAAGTTTTGACATCGCAGAATTAGGAGGAACAAATGGACTGCTACAAAGACCTGTATTTCTATCTATTCAACCAAATCACCAATGCCCTTCAAGCTTTAGAATCTGATAATTCAAGTCATGCAATATCCATTCTTCGTAACGCCCAGATACAAACAGAAGAATCCTACATTTCATGGAATAGCAATACAGATAATGAGATAATACAATTTATGCTGCCCAAATGATAGACATCGCAACTCGTTCTTGGACGAAGCTGCGATGTCTTTTCGTTCTCTTACTATTTCAATAGGATTACCACTGCTTCTTGTGAAAAGCTGTTACCCGAGCTGCCCACATGATATAGCAGCAAGGATCCTCCTTCATTCTATTATCCGTTCGTTTGACAAAGTGTTGATGCACAACCATTTTACAGCTTATTGGTCAGCTACGCAGTTAGTTTTCAGCATTTGCACCGGCTTCTGTTTTGCACCAAAATGACAATGCCGTGAAACACCGTCAAAAGAACAACCGCCACAGATACCAGAGAGAGGATATACACATACCAGCCATGGTCAAGATTCAGCACAGGCAGTCCCTCCATAGGCGGTCTGACAAGGTACATGAAATTTGCCTCAGGAAATCCGGAACTAAGCAGGCTGTTTACAAGGCTCACCACATACGCAGCAAGACCGGCATAACAAAGATTTCTGCCCAGCACCTTCCAGGACCATGTAACCAACCGCTCCTTTAGCACATACAGAGCAAAGAATATGATTGTCCCATGGAACAGAAAATACTCATAAACATGAGGCTTGGTGAATTTCACGCCTACCGTGGGGATCATAATGGCAGCAAAGCCACCCAAAAGCATGGTCGGGACCATAAACCCCAGGATTTTCTCCCTGGTTTCCGGCTTTTTTACAAAAAATTTCAGGGTGAAAACCAGAAAAATTTGAATGGAACACAGGTGGAAGGGCAGATCGCCGGGATCCAACACACTGCCGCCCTTATAGCCCGTGGGAACCATGTTGCTTAGCATTTTGGTAAGCTCACTAATAATGCAGATGATCCACAAAAAAGACAATACAAAGGAAAAATCTGCTTTTTTATGCTGCATAAAATAAGACAATCCTAAAATAAGAGCAACAGTTAAGCCGAGCCATATAAAATGATTCCATGTAAACATATTAGCCTCCGTGTTCTTTCTACTGTCATAGGCAATTGCTGTATCTTTTGTCGCCTTCAGGCAGAAAACCGCCCAGATCTCCCGGAAAAGCTTCTTTCAAAGCTTCTTGCTCCGGGGTTTTCTTTTGCGGTTTTTGAGCCTGGTCAAAAGCCACAGCAGTCCCAGCCCACCTAAAACGCCTGCAAAATCCAGCCATATATCAGTTACCTGCCCGGCTCTGCCCGCTGAGAAGAGCTGCAAGGTTTCGTCTGTCATGGCAACCAGCAGTCCCAGGAAAGGGGTTAAAATTGTTCTTTTGCCCCGGCATAGTTTCTCATTCCAGCCCAGAAGCATACCTAAAAGAGCAAACTCCGTAAAATGTGCCAGCTTGCGGAACAAGCCTTCCGCTTCCACGGCCCAGGAGCCAAAAACCGCCGCAATGATTTGGCTCAGTCTGCCGCTTACCGCCCCGGAATCCTCCGCAGGAAGCAGGGAGTTACCCCAAACAAAGGCAAGGCACAAAAAAAGCAACATGCCTGCCAGCCACTTTTTACCCTTCTTGTTCTGTAATCTGAATGGGGATGCCATTGACTTCCACTCCTTCTTCTGCCCGAATGAGGATATACCGGGCGCCGTCCAGCATCCGGGTCTGCACCAGATCGGGCCTATCGGGGTTTACCTTAATGGTCACATCCGGGGTCTTGACCTCCATTTTCTTGGGGTCTACCACATTTTTGGGATTGAGATCTGCACCTTCTCCGAAAGCGGCATCATATTCCCGGTCAAACAGCTCCAGTTTGTCCTCGCTGATACCGCAGGACACCAGAACACCCTTCACTGTACCCTTGGGGATGATCAGTGCTTCCGGCTCTTTGCTCTCCTTGTGCTCCTGGATCATGGCGCAGAACTGACTGCGAACCGCCTGCACCGTGTCCATAGAACATTCCTCATCCAAAGAAAGACCCAGAAGGGAGCTAAAGCTCTCCTTTTGCATGTTAGCCGGCATGGGGGCTTCCGCATCGAAAATGGCCTTAATAAAGTCCTCGTGATCCTGGGAGGCATCCCGGGTATAGAAGGCGGCATTGTAAATATTGGCAGCCCGGTCATCAAAGGCGGGGAACAGGAAGCCCAGTTCCGGAGAACCTACCACATAGTCAATGGCCCGGTTGTGGAACTCCCCAGCATTTAGGGTGTATGTAAGAGCCGGTTTGGACAGCTTCACGGGGCAGATAGCGCAGAGGATATAGCGGAAGACGGTTTCGGAAGCATCTGCCATTTCCTCGTCATCCTTCCCCTTAAATGGCACATCGTAGGCATCAGAAGCAAGGAGGATCACAAAGCCGGTTTCCATATGGACAGAGGCGGCAACCTTTTCGTAGAAGGATTCCAAAAGGGCTTCGTCCTTCGTGCCCTCATTGCGAAGGGTCATAAGGTTTTTGTGGGCTTCCCCTTCCATGACCTGCGCTGTAGTGAAGGTAATGTCCAGCAGGTTTTTGCCCAGGTTTCCGGACAGGGCCTTGCGCAAAAGCGCCAGCACCTTCTCCCCTTCCTCCTGGGGCAGAACGCCAATGGATTGGTCAAAACGGGATGTGATTTCCTTCTTTTCGTTTACATAGCAGCCCACAATGTGGGTAATGGTGGTTTTTTCAGGCCGCAGCCGACGGCGCAGCTCGCCTACTTCTCGCTGATTCATAAGTACCTCCGGGTAACAGAAATAAGTTCCCCTGTAGGATAGCATTTTTGGCAGGAAAAAGCAAGAGCAGAGGGGGAGGCAATTTATAGGCCATACCTCTGCCCGTCGGGTTTCGTAGTGTCGAACGTCCCTGTCCAAACCAGTACCGAACCAAAACTTTCCGCTTCCCCAACCAAAATCCCCCTTGACAAATTCGGTCTAATGGATTAGTATAATTGTACGAACGCATTAGACCGTGGAGGAAGACCTATGGAAATACCGAAAATCTTTGAAAGTGAATACCGCTTCTGCCTGATCTTATGGGAGAATGAGCCTATTAAAAGCGGCGAACTTGCCAAGCTGTGCAAAGAGCGGTTGGGCTGGTCGAAAACCACCACCTACACCGTGATCAAGCGGCTGGAAGACCGGGGTGTACTGAAAAACGAAAACACCGTGGTTTCCACCCTGGTTACCAAGGAGGATGTGCAGCGAAGCGAGTTAGACGAGCTCATGGAAAAGCGATTTGAAGGAAGTCTTCCTGCCTTCATTGCCGCCTTTGGAAAAAGGCAATCCCTTTCGGAAAAGGACTTGCAGGAGCTTCGCCGGCTCTTGGGAGAATAGGAGGCCGCCATGGATGCTCTGCTTTTGAAACTGATGAATCTCAGCCTTGGGGCAGGATGGCTGATTTTAGCTGTTGTGCTTCTCCGGCTTCTTTTCCGCAGGATGCCCAAATGGTGCTTCTGCCTGCTGTGGGGCTTGGTGGCACTGCGGCTTCTGTGTCCCTTTACCATAGAGAGCAGCCTCAGCGTGCAGCCCTCTGCTGACCCCCTGCCCCAAGACCTTTTCTATGCCGCCGCACCGGTCATTGACTCCGGGATCCCCCCTGTGGATGATGTTATCAACCCCATATTAGAAGATAGTCTTGCTCCCCATCCCGGCGCCAGTGCCAATCCTTCCCAAATTTGGGGGTTCTTATTGAGCTGTCAATGGGTGCTTGGGGCAGGTGTCATGGTGCTGTATGCCCTTTTTTCCTGGATCCGGCTGCGGCTGAAGCTGCGCACTGCAACCCTTCTGAATGATAACATCTTTGAAAGCGAATTTGCCCCAACCCCCTTTGTTTTAGGCGTTTTCCGTCCCAAAATCTATATTCCTTATAACCTGGCCCCTGATGATCTGCCCCATGTGATCGCCCATGAACAGAATCATATTCGCAGGAAAGATCACTGGTGGAAGCCCCTTGCCTTTTTCCTGCTGGCTGTATATTGGTTTCATCCTCTTATCTGGCTGGCTTACATCCTATTCTGCCGGGATATGGAAGCCGCCTGTGATGAAAGTGTAATCAAAAACCTCTCCCCGGAGGGGACGAAAGCCTACTCTGCGGCGCTCCTGCATTGCAGCATTTCCAAAAGACGGCTGGCTATGTGCCCTCTGGCCTTCGGAGAGGTGGGCATCAAGGCACGAATTAAGGGGATCTTGCGCTACAAGAAGCCTGCCCTTTGGGTCAGTATCGGGGCAGTGGTCGTTTGTCTGGCCGTGGGCATCCTTTTCTTGACAAAGCCCCCGGAGAAGCCGGAAACCCCGGTTGATTTGAGTAGGACTTACACCTTAGAGGAAGTCAAGGCTGGGGAATTTGTAGTCTTTGAAGACGGAAATTTTGCTTCCGGTCAAAAATACTGGGAGGATTTCTTGAAAAAGTGTCAGAGTGGAAAAAAAGCAACCGTTTATTTGGCGAATTATTACACCCTGGATCAGGAGCGAGTCGCCCCGGAATACTACAAAGCCAACAAAGACCGCTACCCCCTGCTGTTTGTAAAGGAGCTGACCTTTGACGGGAGCTATCATCTGCGCTGGTTTGACTATGGCAAGGAATATACGGAAAGTTATAAATATCTTCGCAAACTGGTGGACACCACGCAGTACGGTGATTACACTTCTGTTGTGCGCTATGTCATAACCGACCATCCCACTGCTACTTGGGAGGACTTGTGGAAAAGTACCGCCAGTTCAGTATATGGCGTACAAATTCCCTATCGTACGGTCTACACCAAGTATCGGTCTGACATTCCCATTCCGGATATACCGCCCTATTTCGCCACACTCACCCCATACGATGTAGAACAACTGCAGGAAATGCAAATTTCAACCAAAGGAACGGACTATGTGTGCCAAGGTCAAGCTTACCTCAAAATTGACACCATAGAAGACTTTAACGCTGCACCAGTGTGCGCTTCCGGGTGGCGGCTGAATCTCGCTCTGTTACAGCCCGTTGCACAAACCAGCCAATACGCGGTCTATTCCACAACCGAGCAAGCAGAAGGCGCGCCCTTCCTTCTACTGCTTGACAAAAAGACCTCCGCTATGGTCTGGCTTGCAAACAGCAACGCCTCCTGGTATCCCATTGACCCCAAAGCCATAGATTATTATGATGTGCATTTGGACGGAAACCCCTTGAACGACACCACCATGGCAAGGAGTTTTTTGGAATACCATACCGACAGGAATTACGATCATCACCCACAGCTTCTTCTGGATGGCCTTGAAGTATACCACGAGCTGCGCTATTATCCCAAGGAATGTCCCGCACTGTACTATGAACTGAACTATCAGCTGTTGGACGGACAAGCCCACCTTTGGAATATCTACAACCAACCGAATCGTGAGCAATACCCCTCCTATCCCTCTACCCTGACGGAATGGGTATCGTTTTTGAACCCATAACCGCAAAACCGCCTCCGATCAACTGATGGGGGGCGGTTTCATACAAAAAGGAAAATCCCCCTCCGACTCTCGCCGGAAGGGGAAATTTTTTGATTCTATAGGTGCATTACACCAGCTCGATGATAGCCATCTCAGCGGCATCACCGCGGCGAGCGCCAATACGGATCACTCTGGTATAGCCGCCGTTACGGTCAGCATACTTGGGAGCGGTCTCCTTGAACAGCTTATGAACTACGTCTTCCTTGGTGACATAGGCCATAGCCCGCCGATAAGCAGCCAGGTTGCCCTTCTTGCCCAGGGTGATCATCTTCTCAACCACGGGCTGAACTTCCTTGGCTCTATAGAAAGTAGTCTCGATCTTGCCGTGCTCCAACAGATCGGTGGTGAGCTGACGAAGCATCGCCTTTCTCTGAGAGCTGGTCTTACCGAGCTTACGAGTGCCAAACATAAGCGTTTCCTCCTTACTACGATTTAAGAAATATTAGCCGTTAGCGCCGGAATCTTCACTGGCCAGGGACAGACCCATCATTTCCAGCTTCTTCTGGACCTCGTCCAGAGACTTCTTACCCATGTTACGAACCTTCATCATGTCCTCACCGGTCTTGGAGATCAGATCCTCAACGGTGTTGATGTTGGCACGCTTCAGGCAGTTGTAACTACGCACGGACAGATCCAGCTCGTCGATGGTCATCTGCAGCACCTTGCTGGGGCTGTGTTCGGGAATCTCAACGACAGTAGTTACACTGGCAACAGTTTCAGACAGACCGGTAAAGAGGCTCAGGTGGTCGGACAGGATCTTAGCACCCAGAGAAACCGCATCACGAGCGGAAATGGTTGCATCGGTCCAGACCTCAAGGGTCAGCTTATCGTAGTCGGTCATGTTGCCTACACGGGTGTTCTCCACAGTGTAGTTTACCTTATAAACAGGGGTGTAAATGGAATCGATGGGAATAACGCCGATAGGAGTCTGGGGAGTCTTGTTCCGATCGGCGGAGACATAGCCGCGGCCGTGGCTCATGGTCATCTCCATATTGAAGCTTGCATCGGGACCCAGCGTGCAGATATGCAGATCGGGATTCAGAATCTCGACCTCGCCGTCAGCCTTAATGTCGCCGGCGGTGATCTCGCAAGGACCAACCGCATCAATATAGATGTTCTTCACGCCCTGGCAGTGGAGCTTCGCAATAATGCGCTTCACATTCAGAACGATCTCCGTTACATCCTCTTTCACACCGGGAATGGTGGAAAATTCATGCTGGACACCGGCGATCTTTACGGAAGTCACTGCGGTTCCGGGGAGAGAGGAGAGAAGGATTCTTCTCAGGGAGTTGCCCAGGGTGGTACCGTAACCACGCTCCAGGGGCTCCACCACATACTTACCATAGGACGGTTCTTCTGCAGAATCCATACACACAATGCGCGGCTTTTCAATTTCTACCATGAATAAATACCCTCCTTTTCACCTGTGGGGCGAAACACCCCACGTCATACGAACTTACAGTTTGCGAGGGCAAGACATTACTTGGAGTACAACTCGACGATCAGGTGCTCGGCGATCTCAAAGTCAATGTCTTCCTTGGTAGGAATTGCTACGACTTTGCCCTGAAGAGTGTTCTTATCGCGGTCCAGCCACTTGGGGGAGGCCACGAAAGCATCGTCTTCCTTCATCTTCTTAAAGCGGGGCTTGGAAACGCTGTTCTCACAAACAGCAACCAGGTCGCCAACCTTCACCAGGAAAGAGGGGATGTTAACCCGCTTGCCATTAACGGTGAAGTGACCGTGGTTTACCAGCTGACGAGCCTCACGACGGGTGGAGGCATAACCCAGACGGTAAACAACATTGTCCAGACGGCGCTCCAGCAGGCTCAGCAGCACAGTACCGGTGCTGCCTTCTGCGCGGGTAGCCTTCTCATAGTAGTTACGGAACTGCTTTTCCTGCACGCCGTAAACAAACTTGACCTTCTGCTTTTCCGTCAGCTGAGTTGCGTACTCAGACTTCTTAGCTCTTCTCTGACCGCCGGGGTTCTTGTTGGAAGTCTTGGAATAACCCATTGCGGCAGGAGAAACGCCCAGAGTTCTGCAACGCTTCAGGACGGGCTGCATATTCTTAGCCATAACTCAAATTCCTCCTATTGCGAATTAGACGCGGCGTCTCTTGGGGGGACGGCAGCCATTGTGGGGAATGGGGGTGACGTCCTTGATCATAACAACTTCCAGGCCTGCGGTCTGCAGAGCAC
>JAZQXK010000052.1:0-11134 GCA_045632785.1 Faecousia sp. | reverse complement strand
GCTGGACGCAGGCGACCATGTCCAGGGTACCGCTTACGGCTCCATGGACAAGGGCAAGACCATTATTGACCTCATGAATGCTGCCGGCTACGATGTGGCAACTCTGGGCAACCACGAGTTCGACTATGGCATGGACGGCGCCATGAATGTGATTGACTGGGCAAACTACCCCTATGTTTCTGCCAACTTCTACCACGAGAAGGACGGCGTTGCAGGCGACACTGTTCTGGATGCCTACAAGGTATTTGAGGTTGCCGGTATGAAGATCGCCATTGTTGGCGTCACCACTCCCGAGACCTTTACCAAGTCCACCCCCGCTTACTTCCAGGATGAAAACGGCAACTATATCTATGGCATTGCCGGCGGCGAAGACGGCACAGCTCTGTACGCTGCTGTTCAGGCTGCCATTGATGCCGCTTCCGCTGAGGCCGACCTGGTCATTGCTCTGGCTCACCTGGGCGACGATCCTGCTTCCCAGCCCTGGACCTCTGAGGAATTGATCGCCAACACCACCGGCCTGGATGCTCTGATCGACGGTCACTCCCATTCTACCGTTCCCATGAAGGAAGTTGCGGATGCCAATGGCAACACCGTTATCCTGACTCAGACCGGCGAATACTTTGACGCCATCGGCAAGATGACCATCACCTCCGAGGGCATTACCGCTGAGCTGATTACCGAATGGGCCGGCTCTGACGAAGCTGTTGCTGCCATCAAGAACGAATGGATTGCTGCGATCAACGAGCAGCTGGGCGAAGTGATCGGCTATGCCGAGGTCACCTTCGACAACTACGACGAAACCGGCCGTCTGGTTCGTAAGATGGAAACCAACACCGGCGACTTTGCTGCCGATGCTCTGTACTATCTGTTCGACAACATGGGTCTGGATGTTGATGTTGCCATTATGAATGGCGGCGGTGTCCGCAACAAGGCCATTACCGGCGAGATCAGCTACCTGACCTGTAAGCAGATCCACACCTTCGGCAACGTTGCCTGCCTGCAGACCATCACCGGTCAGCAGCTTCTGGACGCTCTGGAATGGGGCGCAAGAGGCACTCCCAATGAGGAAGTCGGCGGCTTCCTGCACGTCGCCGGTATCACCTATGAGATCGACAGCACCATCGAGTCCACTGTTCAGATGGACGAGAAGGGCGTTTGGGTTGGCGCTCCCACCGGCGAGTACCGTGTAAAGAACGTTAAGATCCTGCAGGACGGCGAATATGTCGACCTGGATCTGGAAGCTACCTACAACCTGGCTGGCTACAACTACACTCTCCGTGACCTGGGCGACGGCTTTGCCATGTTCAATGGCGCTGTGAACGTTCTGGACTATGTCATGGAAGACTACATGGTTCTGGCTAACTACGTCAAGTCTTTCGAGGTTGACGCAGAAACCGGTCTGCCCACCATCACCGCCGAGAACAGCCCCTATGGCAGTGTCTACGGCGCAGGCAGAATCACCATTAAGTAATTTAACCCTTTGATCCCTTACCCCCAAGGCTTCGGCCTTGGGGGTTTTCCCTTCTGCGGGTGCAGAGGCGCGGCTGGGAAACAAAAAAAGCCCCCGGCAAAAGCCGGAGGCTAAGTAAGCTTGATTTTATGGGCTGTGGGGAATCTTATTGCGCCAGCAGAGCCTCCCCTGCCTTGTAAATATCCCCTGCACCCATGGTGATAATAATATCATCGGGGCCTGCAATGCGGCGCAGGTAAGTGGTTACCTCCGGCAGGGTTTCAAAGAACACAGAGCCGGGGATCTTTTCTGCCAGATCTCTGGAGGAGATGCCCAAGAGATTTCGCTCCCGGGCGGCATAGATTTCAGCCAGAACCAGATGGTCAACCTCCCGCAGCTCCCGGACGAAATCGTCGAAAAGCTCTGCGGTGCGGGTGTAGGTGTGGGGCTGGAAGGCCAGAATCACCCGATGGTAGCCCATGGCCTTCACCGTTTCAATGGTGGCATGCAGCTCACCGGGATGGTGGGCATAGTCGTCATACACATCTGCTCCGTTGAAGTTGCCCTTGTATTCCAGCCGACGGCCTGCGCCGGTAAACTGGGCAAGACCCTCTGCCACAGCCTCTCCGGGGATACCCATGAGCCATGCAACGGCAATGGCAGCCATGGCATTGGCGGCATTGTGCTTGCCGTACACACTGAGCTGAATGTGGCAGTATTCCTCACCGTCGCATACTACGGTGAAGTCCCGCCAATCCTCAGAATAGTTGATGCCGTGGATGCGGTTCTGATTGCCCAGACCGAAGGTGATGGCGCCCAGACCGGAAAGGGCTTCCATGGTGTTGGCATCGTCGCCGTTGGCCAGGATCTGTCCACCATCCTTGGGTACAAGCTGGGCGAATTTCCGGAAGGAGCGCTGCACATGAGCCAGATCCTTGAAGTAGTCCAGATGGTCGGCCTCAATATTGAGGACAACAGCCAGAGTGGGGAAGAAATTTAAGAAGGAGTCGCAGTATTCGCAGCTTTCCAAAACGATAGAATCGCCCTTGCCCACCCGATGTCCCGCGTGCAAGGCCGGGAGGATACCGCCGATCATGACAGTGGGATCCATGTCTGCTGCTAGAAGAATCTGGGTTACCATAGAGGTAGTGGTGGTCTTTCCGTGGGTGCCGGAGATGCAGATGGCATTTTTATAGCTCTGCATGAGAACGCCCCAGGCCTGAGCCCGTTCAAAAACGGGGATACCCTTGGCACGGGCAGCGGCGATCTCCGGATTGTCGTTATGGGCAGCGGCGGTGCGGATGATGCAGTCTGCACCCTGAATATTTTTGGCGCTGTGGCCGATGTGAACCTGAATACCGTGGGCCTGCAGCTCATCTGTGGAAACGGAGGCGTTCATATCAGAGCCGGTGACAGTGATGCCCATGCCCTGCAGAACCAGTCCCAAAGGACGCATGGATACACCGCCGATGCCTACCAGATGCACCCGCTTGCCGGGTACTAAGTAAGACTTGATTTTTGTGTTGCGAGAAGCAGCCATTTTCAAAAACTCCCTTTTGAGTTGCTGATTTTTTACAAACTAACGCATATAAAACCATTTTATATTATAATACAATTTTTTCCCGTTTACAAGGGGTATTTTCCAATTATTTTCCCGCCTTTTCACATGAGCCTTGCAAACTGCCGTGAAAAAGGCTATACTAATTACCATAGAAAGTGCCCCTTGGGGAGAAATGAGGAATGATCGTGAAAAATGCCAGGTTAAACGGTTTCTTGGAAGGCTGGAGAGAGAAAAAGATTGCTGTTTTAGGCTTAGGTGTCAGCAATCAGCCCTTGGTGCGCCTGCTTCTGAAAGAGGGTTGCACCGTTCTGGGCTGCGACAAAACCCCCAGAGATAAGCTGGATGCTGAAGTGTTGGAGCTGGAAAAGCTGGGTCTGGAGCTTCGCTGCGGAGAAGGGTATCTGGATGATGTGCAGGCAGATGTGGTTTTCCGCACCCCCGGTATGCACCCGGCTAACCCGGGTCTTGAAAAGCTGCGTCAGGCCGGAGCGGAAGTTACCTCGGAAATGGAAGTGTTCTTCTCCTGCTGCCCTTGCCCCATTATTGCGGTCACAGGCTCCGATGGAAAGACCACGACCACCACATTGATTGCGGAGATGCTGAAAGCTGCAGGAAACGCTGTACATCTGGGCGGCAACATCGGCAGACCCCTCCTTCCCGACATTGAGGAAATTGCTCCGGAAGATTGGGCAGTGGTGGAGCTTAGCTCCTTCCAGCTTATGGATATGCACCACAGCCCCAGAATCGCTGTGGTCACCAATGTGACCCCCAACCACCTGGATGTTCATAAGGATATGACAGAATATGTGTGGGCCAAGGAAAATGTGTTCCGCTTCCAAAAGGCGGGGGATGTGGTTGTCCTGAATCGAGATAATGACATTACCAGATCCTTTGGGGATGCTGCCCCCGGTGCGGTTCGCTGGTTCTCCCGGCAGGAGCGAGGCGTTGGTGTTTGGCTGGAAGACGGCATCATCTACCGGCAGACTGCCACCGGAGCGGAAAAAGTGCTGGAGCAGAAGGACATTCTCCTGCCCGGTATTCACAATGTGGAAAATTACATGACTGCCATTGCCGCATTGGAGGGGCTGGTTTCCGACGAAGTGGTGGTGCAGATCGCCAAGACCTTTGGCGGCGTGGAGCATCGCATTGAGCTGGTGCGGGTAAAAGACGGTGTCCGCTTCTACAACGATTCCATTGCTTCCAGCCCCAACCGCACTATGGCAGGTCTGCGCAGCTTCCCGGAAAAGGTGATCCTCATTGCCGGTGGCTACGATAAGCTGCTGCCCTTTGAGGAGCTGGGAGAGGAAATTTGCCGCCATGTAAAGATTTTGGTTGCCACCGGTGCCACCGGTGAGCGCATCCAAAAAGCAACCTTAGAGGCACAGCACCCGGAGAAGCCCCAGACCCTGTATATTGAAAATTTTGACGAAGCTGTCTTTAAGGCAGCGGAACTGGCACAAGCAGGGGATGTGGTGCTGCTCTCTCCTGCCGGCCCGGCCTTTGACAAGTTCAAAAACTTTATGGTGCGGGGCAAGCATTTTAAGAAGCTGATCACAGAACTGGAATAAGGAGCAGGCTTATGAAGCTAACGGAAATCATCAGGAAAGCGATCCCCTGTAAGTCCTGTGGGGCGGTGATCGTGGCAGCGGGGTCTGCCCGTCGCATGGGTGGCGTGGATAAGATCATGGCAGAGCTGAAGGGCGAACCTTTGATTTTGCACACAGTTCGTGCCTTTCAGGAAACGGAAGTCATTGGGGAAATCGTCATCGTCACCCGACCCGACCTGATCGACCACATTTCCAAGGCCTGCAAAGAGGCGGGCATGGAGAAGGTAACTGCGGTCATTGCAGGGGGAGAGACCCGGCAGGACTCGGTTAACCGTGGCTTGGGCGCATTAAAAAAGGGTACAAAGCTGGCCGCCATTCAGGACGGAGCCAGACCCCTGGTAACACCCCAGCTCATTGACCGGGTAGTCCGTGCCGCTCATACCTATGGGGCAGCCGCGCCCGGTGTGCCGGTGAAGGATACCGTGAAGGAGGTTCAGGGGGGCATTGTTTTAAGAACCCCGGACAGAAGCGCCCTCTTTGCCGCCCAGACCCCCCAGGTCTTCGACTTTGACCTGATCCGTGGGGCGCTGACCAAGGCAGAAAAGGAGAAAGCCGCCCTGACCGATGATTGCTCTGCAGTGGAGCGCATGGGAATGTCTGTGCGGATGGTAGAAGGGGACGAGAGAAACTTTAAGGTGACGACTCAGCAGGATCTTCTTCTTGCCCGGGTCATGCTGGAGGAAAAGCTATGAGAATCGGACACGGATACGATGTACACCGCCTGGTGGAAGGCAGAAAGCTGATTCTGGGTGGCGTGGAGGTGCCCTATGAGAAGGGCCTGGACGGTCACTCCGATGCGGATGTGTTGCTTCATGCCGTTTCCGATGCCCTTTTGGGGGCTGCGGCTCTGGGGGATATTGGAAAGCACTTCCCGGATACCGACCCGGCCTACAAGGGGGCAGATTCCAGAGTGCTTTTGCGCCATGTGGTGAGCCTTATAGAGGAGCTGGGCTATGAGCTGGGGAATCTGGATGTGACCATGATCGCCCAGAAGCCCAAGCTTGCGCCCTACCTTCCCCAAATGCGGGAAAATCTGGCACAGGAGTTAAAAACAGAGCTTTCCAATGTGAACATCAAGGCCACCACGGAAGAGCGTTTGGGCTTCACCGGGGAGGGACTGGGCATGGCCTGTCATGCGGTTTGTATCATAAAGAAGGTATAAAAGGAAGGAAAAACTTATGTATCATTTTCGGAACGACTATTCTCAGGGTGCGCACCCCCAGGTGCTGGAAGCCCTGATCGCCACCAATATGGAAGCCACCTGCGGCTACGGTGAGGACGAATACTGTCTGGAAGCCGCCCGGCAGGTGAAAGAACGCTTTGCTTGCGAAAATGCCGCCGTTCACTTTTTGGTTGGCGGCACCCAGACCAACTACACGGCCATTACTGCTTTCCTTCGTCCCTGGGAGGCTGTAGTTGCCGTGGACACGGGACATATTGCCGTCCATGAAACCGGCGCTGTGGAGGCCAGAGGACATAAGGTCATAACTGTCCCCCATGCAGAAGGCAAGCTGACGCCCAAGGCTCTGGAAGAAGTCTACCGGGAGCATTGCACCGTGAACATTGCCCATATGGTGCTGCCTAAAATGGTCTATATCTCCGATTCCACGGAGCTGGGGACGGTCTACACCAAGGCGGAGCTGACCGCCCTTCGGGCCTGCTGCGACAAGCTGGGAATGTATCTGTACATGGATGGGGCACGGCTGGCCTCTGCCCTGACTGCGGAAGGAAACGACCTTGTGCCGGAAGACCTGCCCAGGCTGTGCCATGCCTTTACCTTAGGCGGCACAAAATGCGGCCTGCTCTTTGGAGAGTGTCTTGTGATCACAGAGCCTGCCCTGATGCCCAATTTCCGCTACTGCATCAAGCAGTGCGGCGGTATGCTTGCCAAGGGACGGCTGCTGGGCGTTCAGTTCCAGGCGCTTTTGAGGGAGGATCTTTGGCTGAAGCTGGGCAAAAAGCAGAATACTCTGGCAGTGCGGCTGTCAGAGGGCTTTGAGAAGGCCGGCTACCGGCTCTATGCCCAATCCCCCACCAATCAGGTATTCCCCGTTTTGCCCAAGGAGAAGATTGCCTTTTTGGAACAGCATGCTACCTTTGAGTTTATTGCCCCGGTGGATGAAGGGCACGACGCAGTGCGTTTTGTCACCTCCTGGGCAACGGAGGAGAAGGATGTGCAGGGGCTTTTGGAGCTGCTGTAATTCATAAATCGGATATGTTGCCGGAGGTGGGTGCTGTGCCCGCTTCCGGCATTTTTTCTTGGAGAGGCGCAAAGGGTAGGGGGAAGTTTTTTCAAAAAAGCAGGATTATTTCTGTAATTCCCCTTGCCACCGAAAGAAAAATCCGCTATAATTGTTAGGATAATAGCTCTACTATAGCCATCTGTGGCCATTTTTGCTTTTTTCTGCAAAAAGAGGCTGGGGAAGGCACACAGAACAAGGGGAACACCAAAGAAAAAGCCGGGAAGGGGATATGCCATGAAATCCATCGTGGAGTATTTTAACGATTTTGGCCGGGTGGTAAAAACCATCCAGCTAACAGACGTACTGGATATTATTCTGGTTACGATTCTGATCTATCAGCTCATCCGTCTGGTGCAGACTACCAATACCGGCAGAGTCTTAAAGACGGTGGCAGTGGTACTGCTCCTGTCCTGGGTGACCCAGATCGCAGAGCTTCATGTGCTGAACTTCCTGCTGACCCGGGTGCTGGAATTGGGCTTGATCGCGGTTGTGGTGCTGTTCCAGCCGGAGCTGCGCCGTGCGGTCGATCGCCTGGGCAGTACCAATTTGCGGCAGCTATTAAGCCCCAAGGAGAAGAATCTGGAAATTGACAATGTGATCTCCCACACCGTCGCGGCCTGCGAGGCCATGAGTAAGGAAAAGGTGGGGGCACTGGTGGTCTTCGAGCGTACCAGCCGGCTGGATGAGTACCTGAAAACCGGTACTGCCATTGACGGCAAGGTGACTGATCAGCTTTTGCGCAATATCTTCTTCCCTAAGGCCGCCCTTCACGACGGCGCTATGATCGTCCGGGGAGGTCGGGTGGCGGCGGCAGGCTGTGTGCTGCCGCTGTCTGACAACCGCAAGATCAGTGCAGACCTGGGCACTCGCCACAGAGCCGGTATCGGCATCAGTGAGTTGACAGACGCAGTGGTGGTCATCGTTTCCGAGGAAACCGGCACCCTTTCCGTTGCCGTAGGCGGTATGCTCAAGCGGCATCTTGCTCCGGAAACCCTGGGCAAGCTTCTGCAAAATGAGCTGAATCCCACAAACGAAGAAGTGCGCAAGAGCTTCAAGCTGGGTTGGGGCAAGAAGCAGGGAGGAAAGGATGGTCAGAATGAAAAGTAAACTGGTCAAGCTCCTCATATCTCTGGTCATTGCTATGGGTCTTTGGCTGTATGTGGTAACCAATGTAAGCCAGGAATTTACCCAGACCTTCTCCAGCACCGTAACACTGGAAAATGAGAGTGTTCTTTTAGATAGAGGTCTGATTTTGGTTTCCGGCTATGATTCCAAGGTGTCCTTCGTCTTAAAGGGCAACCGTGCCGATATGAATAAGATCACCGACGAAAGCTTGAAGGTCACCGCAGACCTGGGCGAGATCGTCGAGCCGGGCCAGCACAAGATCGTCTACCGGGTGAGCTATCCCGGCGGTGGCGGTGTGTCTTTGGAAAAGCGCATTACCCAGACTGTTACCGTAGAGGTGGCAGAGTATGCTTCCAAGCCTATTCCGGTGCAGCTTGTGCTGCAGGGTGAGCAGCAGGAAAATGTGTTTATTGACCGGGAGGGTGCGATTACCAGCACCTCCACAGTTGTGGTTTCCGGCCCCAAGGAAGAGGTGGACAAAATCGCCATGGCAGGCATCGTCCTGGATGTGACAGAGCTTGGAGAGACCCTCTCCGGAGAATATGTCTATACCCTTATGGATGCTGAAGGAGAGCCTGTGGAAAGCGACAACATTACCACAGATACCGGAGAGATCCATGTGATGCTTCCTGTGGAGCATATTAAGGAACTGCCTCTGCGGGTAGAGCTGATAGAAGGCGGCGGCATTAAACGGGAAAATGCCAAGATCAAGCTGAGTGCTGAAACCATTACGGTTTCCGGCTCTAAAGAAGCTGTGGAAAAGCTGGATGAACTGGTGGTTGCCACCATCAACCTCTCCGAGGTGGAGCTGGGCAAGCTCTTCCGGCAGGAGGTAGCTGTGAAGCTGCCTGAGAACCTTACCAATCATTCCGGCCTGGACAAGGTGACACTGGAGCTGTCTTTGCGGGATGTGACCTCCAAGACCATTAAGGTGCCTCAGAGTCGCATCCGTATGCTCAATGTGCCGGAGGGCTACCAAGGTACGATCTTTAATCTGGAGCTGGATGTAATCATCCGTGGCCCTGCGGAGCAGGTAAGTGCAGTTACTCTGGATGACCTGGTGGTTTCTGTGGACTTTAAGGATCAGCAGCTTGGAACCTACACCATGCCGGTGAATATGACTGTCACCGGGGCGAAGGATGTGGGCTTCTTTGGAAAGTATAGTGTAACTGTCACCCTGGCGCCTGCCCCTATTGTGGAGGAGAGCCTCCCGGAGGAAGGCTAAGCCGTGGAGCGGGTGGTAACAGTCCTGACCCTGAACCCGGACGGCACAGCAGAAGTTGAGGGCAGCAGAAGCTCTGCCTGCGGAGAAAACTGCGCCCACTGCGGCGGCTGCGGCCGGGGGCAGAAAAGTATCCGGGTCACAGCCTACAACCCCATTGAGGCAAAACCCGGCGACCGGGTGATTCTGGAAAGCAACGCCGCTCAGGTGGTGACACTGGCTTATTTGGTGTACCTGCTGCCTGCGGTTCTGTTGCTGGTGGGCTGCTGCCTCAAGGGCCTGATCGGCGGCCTTTTGGGGCTGGGCCTGGGCATTGCGGCGGTGATCCTTCTGGATCGGCTGCAACGAAGAAAGAAAAAGCTCCTGCATACCATCACCCGGTATTTGCAGGAATCATGGGAGTAAGGTTTACCCCACAGGGGAAAAGGAGAGAATTGCTTTGATGAAAAGTATGACCGGCTATGGCCGTGCAGTGGAAAATCTGCTGGGCAGAGAATTTACCGTAGAAGTCCGGGCAGTGAACAACCGCTATCTGGACTGCTCCGTGAAGCTTCCCAGGAGCATGATCTTTGCGGAGGAAGCCGTAAAGAATTTGGTCAAGACCCATGTGGCAAGAGGCAAGGTGGATGTGTTCATTTCCCTGGGCACCAGTGCGGAGGATTCCGTGCAGGTGAGCCTGAACCGGCCTGTTCTTCAGGGTTATCTGGATGCCATGCACGCCATGGTACAGGAGTACGGCGTGCGGGAGGATATTTCCGTATCCCTCCTTTCCAGAATGCCGGAGGTTTTCCAGATGGAAAAGCCCAAGGAAGACGAGGATGCTTTGCGGGAAGCCCTTTTGACCGTGGTCGGTCAGGCGCTTGTTGCCTTTAATGCCATGCGGGAAAAGGAAGGCGCAGCCATGGCACAGGACCTGCGCAACAGAAGAAAGACCATTCTTTCTCTGGTGGAGCAGGTGGAGGCAGAGTCCCCCAAGACCGTGGCAGACTACCGGGCAAGACTGGAAGCCAAGATGGCAGAAGTCCTTGCCAACACCAACATCGACGAAGGCAGAATTTTGCAGGAAGCTGCCATTTTTGCCGACAAGGTTGCCGTGGATGAGGAAACCGTCCGTCTGCGCAGCCATTTGAACCAGTTGGAAGAAATGCTCGCCTCCGGGGACAGCATTGGCAGAAAGCTGGACTTCCTTCTGCAGGAAATGAACCGGGAAGCCAATACCATCGGCTCTAAATGTACCGATCTGCGCCTTGCCAGAGTCGTGGTAGACATTAAGGCAGAGCTGGAAAAGATCCGGGAGCAGACCCAGAACATTGAGTGAGGCACATATGAAGCTAATCAACATCGGTTTTGGAAATATGATCTCCTCGGCCCGGCTTCTGGCAGTGGTCAGCCCGGACTCCGCCCCCATTAAGCGGATGATCCAGGAGGCCCGGGATCGAGGCATGGTGATCGATGCCAGCTACGGGAGAAAGACAAAAGCGGTAATTGTTATGGATACTGACCATGTGATCCTCTCCGCCTTGACACCGGAAGCAGTTTCTGCCCGGGTAGCGGGAAAGATGGAAGAAATACAGGAGGATGCAGTATGAGCAAAGGAAAGCTGATCGTACTTTCTGGCCCTTCCGGGGTAGGAAAAAGCACAGTTATTAAGAGAATTCTGGAAAATCACCCGGATTATATGTTCTCCGTTTCCGCAACCACCCGTGGACCCAGACCCGGAGAAATCCCCGGCAAGAGCTACCATTACATCACCACCGACCAGTTCCAGAAAATGGTGCAGGAGGATGCCTTCTTAGAGTACAACCACTATGCCAGCGGGGACTACTACGGCACCCCCGCCCAGCCCATTGTGGAGGTTCTGGAAGCAGGTGGGATTGCACTTCTGGATGTAGACCCCAACGGTGCCTTTCAGGTGCAGCAGCGGTG